>CAZUKT010000199.1:824-8012 GCA_964620975.1 uncultured Rubrivivax sp.
CCGAGGTCATCAAGATAGAGCGGCCCCCCAGCGCCGACCACCCCGGCGGCGACGACACACGCGGCTGGGGCCCGCCCTTCTTGAAAGACCGCGACGGCCAAGACACCGCCGAGGCCGCGTACTACCTGGGCACCAACCGCAACAAGCGCTCCATGGCGGTGGACATTGCCCATCCCGAAGGCCAGGCGCTGATCCTGCAACTTGCCGCCACCTGCGACGTGCTGGTGGAGAACTTCAAGGTCGGCGACATGGCCCGTTACGGCCTGGACGCCAACACTCTGCGTGCGCGCTGCCCGCGGCTGGTGTACTGCTCCATCACGGGGTATGGCCAAACCGGCCCCTACCGCGAACGAGCCGGCTACGACTACGCCATCCAGGGTCTGGGCGGGCTGATGAGCGTGACAGGCGAACGCGACGACCTGCCTGGTGGCGGCCCGCAAAAGGTGGGCGTGGCCGTGGCCGACCTGTTCACGGGCATGTATGCAACCGTGGCCATCCTGGCAGCGCTGCGCCACCGCGACGCCACTGGCCAGGGCCAGGTGGTGGACATGGCCTTGCTCGACACCCAGGTCGCGATGTTGGCCAACCTGGGGGCCAACTTCCTGGTCACGCGCAAGGCACCACGCCGCATGGGCAATGCCCACCAGAACATCGTGCCGTACCAGGTGTTTGAGGTGGCCGACGGCCACCTGATCCTGGCTGTGGGCAACGACGGCCAGTTTGCGCGGTTTTGCGTGGTGGCCGGCTGCACTGAACTGGCCAGCGACACCCGTTTCGCCCGCAACGCCAACCGCGTGCGCCACCGTGACACCCTGGTGCCGGTGCTGGCCGAAAAGCTGCGCCAGCGCACCCGCGCCGATTGGTTGGCCGCGCTTGAAGCCGCAAAAGTACCTTGTGGCCCCATCAACGACCTGGCCGATGTGTTTGCCGATCCGCAGGTGGTGGCACGCAAAATGACCACAACGCTTACACACCGTCACGCCGACGCGCTTGAACTGGTCGCGAGCCCCATCAAACTCTCGGCCACTCCCGTGCAAACGCGCAGGCCGCCCCCTTTGCTGGGCGAGCACACCTATGAAATCCTTGCAGAAATGGGCGTCACGCCCGCACAGCAATCCCGTTTACAAGCCCTGGGCGTCATCGGGCTGCCGCCGGCGTGAAGTAGTCGCGAACCCGCCGCACCCGACCCCACGATCGCGGGGTGGCGCTGCAAGCACGCACATTGCACGCTCTCCCCCTAGTTTGAAGCGTGCAGAACACGCCAGTTCAAGGCACGTCGTGTCATTTCGTTGGGGCCAGGTCGGCAAGAGCGCCGGGGCGTTGGAGAAATCAGTATGGATCTGTCAGACCAGGGTCGCCCACCGGCCCCCAAGCGCATGGCCGAGCCGCTAGACCTGCAGGCGCTGGTGGCGCAGTTGGGTGGAGAGGTGGCCACAACGCTGTCGTCGGCACTGGAACGCGTGGTGTCACTGGCCGCCAGCGGCCGCATCGACAAGGCCGGGCTGCGTGCGCTGCGTGAAGAAATCGACCTGGCCCGTCGCGCCGGCATCATGGGCCAGCAGGTGGTTCGCCTGGGCAATGGTCACGTGCAACTGGCACACGAATCGCTGGACCTGACCGCCCTGTTGCGCGAAGCCCTGCGCCAGCGCGGCCGTGAGATCGACGCACGCGGCATTGAAGTGCGGCAACTTTTTGCACCAGCCAACGTGCTGAGCGACGCGACCCTGCTCTTTTCAATGCTGCAGACGACGCTTGACTGGTGCTTTGAACACGCCGTGTCGCGCATAGACATCAAACTGGAAGTCAAGAACTGGCCTGCCCATGCGCAGTTGGCGGTGGCCTTTTCGCACCAACCGCCCGACGAAGTGGACACGGCCGCCACGCCGCTGTCACCCGCTGAAGATCTGGCACTGAGCACCATGTCATGGCGTCTGCTTCAGCAGACGGCTGCGGTGTTGGGCTTGCCGCTGCAGCGCAACGACGGTGCCGGCCGCACCGAGCTGCTGCTGGAATTCCCCGAGACACTGGCACCGAGCTTGCAAACGTTGGACGCGCTGGTGCCTGACGACACCAGCACCGACCAGGCCCACAACTCGCAGCCGCTGGCCGGACGCCATGTGGTGGTGCTGGCTGCACGGCGCGAGGTGCGCAACACCGTGCGCGAAGCACTGCGCCCCATGGGCCTGATGCTTGATTTTGTGACGTCGGTGGAAGAAGCCCAGCAATTGGTTGCCGACGGCCTGCCCCACGCCATGATCTACGACAGCACACTGGCCGGCGACCACTTTGAGCGCCTGCGCAACGAGATGCTGGCCGAAGTGCCCAACATCACCTTCATTCGCCTGGCCGAGCAGGGCAAGGCCTTTGAAGTGCTGAATGTAGGCGGCCGGCAGTTTGCCAGCGTGGGGCGCGACGCGATCATTGAATCGCTGCCCGCCGCGCTGATGTTCGAACTCTCCCGCAACGAGTGAACCGCCGCCGGGTGGCAGCAGCGCTGCTGCCACCCCCAGCGGTGTCCGCCAAACCGGCAGCTACCGACCAAATACTTTCTTCAGGATCGCACTGCCTGTCTTGGCCGGGTCGGCGCGGATCTTTTTTTCTTCTTCGGCAATCATCAAGAAAAGGCCGTCCAGAGCGCGCCCGGTAACGTACCGCTGCACGTTGGTCTCGTCACCCTTGAGCAGACCCAGGCCCGCTGCCTTGCCGGCCACGGCGTTGTAGCGATCGGCCAGCGCCACCTTCTGCGTGGCCTGCGTCACGATGGGCAAAAACTTCTCGGCCAGCGGCGTGCGCGTCTTGACGGCAAAGAAGTCCGTCACCGCCGTGGGGCCGCCACGCACGACCTGGAGCGCATCTTTCACGCTCAGCGCCTTCACCGCGCTCACAAACAGCGGCTTGGCTTGCGGCACGGCGGCTTCGGCTGCGCGGTTCATGGCAGTCACCAAGTCATCAACCTTTTTGCCCTGACCGGTGGCCCTGAGCAGCTTTGCCGCATCTTTGAGTGCGCCCGGCAAGGGGATGCGGACCAACGGGTTGGCCAAGAAGCCATCGGTCTTGCCCAACAGGCCCACGGCGGCCAGCGCGCCGCGTTCAAGCTCCGTGCGCACGCCCTTGGCGGCGTCGCCTTCGTCCAGTGCCGCGTGGGCAGCGCCAGGGGCCGCAGCCGTGGCAGTGGCGGCCAAAACGGCTGCCGTAAACTCGCGTCGATCCATGAATCCACTCTCCAGGCTGTTGATACCCCATCTTGCCTGCCCCGTGGTGGCGGTGGCAATGTGCCTGGTAACAGGTGCGCCGCTGTCCACCCGCCATGGCAGGCCCGATGCGGCATGCCGGCGTTGCATGCCCAAGCACCGGGCCGCCCAATGATCGGCAGACTCAGCGGCATCCTGGCCGAAAAGGCGCCGCCCATGGTGCTCGTGGACGTGCACGGCGTGGGTTACGAGGTGGATGTGCCCATGAGCACGTTCTACAACCTGCCCGCGCTGGGTGAACCCGTGGTGCTGCTGACCCACTTTGTGGTGCGCGAAGACGCGCAGGTGCTGTTCGGATTTGGCACCGCCGCCGAACGCGCCACCTTCCGCCAACTGGTCAAGATCAGCGGCGTAGGCCCGCGCACGGCGCTGTCCATCCTGAGCGGCCTGAGCGTGGCTGAACTGGCCAATGCCGTGACGCGGCAAGACGGTGCGCGCCTCGTCAAGGTACCCGGCATCGGCAAGAAAACCGCCGAGCGTTTGCTGCTTGAATTGAAAGGCAAACTGGGTGCGGACCTGGCCCTGCCCGCTGGCCCGCCATTGGACGACACCCAGGGTGATATCGCGCAAGCCTTGCAAGCCCTGGGCTACAGCGACCGCGAGGCGCAGGCCGCCGTCAAGGCGCTGCCAGCGGGCGTGGGCGTGAGCGACGGCATCAAACAGGCGCTGAAGGCCCTGAACCGCTAACTCACCCCAGGCAGATCGACCATGCGCGCGGCAGCCACTCAGGCTTGCCTGGCCTTCAGTGTTTGTGTTGCATGGGGGCCGCGTTCAGCGCCTTGACCGGCACCGCCAACTCGATGGTCTCGCGCACCTTGCCGGCACCTTCAACCACCAGCGTCACCGGCACGGCGTCGCCAGCCTTGAGCTGCTGCTTCAGGTCCATCAACATCACGTGGTAGCCGCCCGGCTTTAGCGCCACGGCCTTGCCGGCGGGCAGTTCAAGCCCATTGGCCAGGGCCCGCATCTTCATCACGTTGCCGTCCATGGCCATCTCGTGGATTTCTACCAGGCCGGCCACCGGTGAACTGGCCGACACCAGCTTGCCGCCCTTGGTGGAGGTGATGCTGGCAAACATGCCGGTGGCCTTTTGCTGCGGCACGGTGCCACGAATCCAGGGCTCGGCCACGGTGGTCTGCGCCAGGGAAGGCAGGCTCGTGAACGCGGCCACGGCGGCCAAGACGGTGAGCAGGGAAGCAGTCTTTTTCATGAAGGTGTCCTTCTGGGTTGGGGAAATGCTATCGGGGATCGATTAACGCGGGTTTAAGTCGCAAACGGCGGGCGCGGCGTAGTGACTTGCCGTTTCCCGGCGTGACCGGTGCCGCCGCAGCCTGCGCAGGCTGCTGCCCACGCCCGCCCGGCTGAAGTTCTGCATCCACAGCCCCAAGCCGGGCGTGCGCCCCGCAGCGGTGGCAGGTCAAAGCTGTGCAAGATGTCAAACGGGACGGGCAACGCGCCAGGACGCGGCGTGGAGTACCCATCGGGCCGGTCATGCGCAGGCCAGGCCGCTGCACACCGGGCGAAGGGCGGCCGCGCTTTGAAGCGCCTGCAGACGCGCCCGGCGCGGCGCGGCCTCGCTGCGGGTCAGGCCCTTGGGCAAGGCGCACGCGGCCTGTGGCGCGGTTTCAATGGCCGGTGCATGGGAGTCGTGCCGCCCTTCACCCAGCATGTGCAACTGCCTCAGCGCGCTGACCACACGCGACACTGTCTCGGGCGCAGCATCCACCAGTTGCGACATCGCCCGCAGTGAAGGCAGGGCCGGCAGCGGCTCACCGCGCGCCGCCAGCAAGCGCAGCAGGTGGCGCACGCGGTCGGCCGCCGGGCCGGTGCGCATGGTGGCCAGGTCGGCAGCCTGGCGGCATTGCTGCGTGCACAACTGCATCAGCAAGGCCTGCCAATCGGCCGGCGCTGTGGGTGCCTGCAACGGGCTTAGTTCAGAAGGCACCAGGGCCCAGGCCGTGACGCCGGTGTGCGGCAGGCAGACCCAGTCACCCGGGCCCGCCACGCCATGCACGGGCGCTGCCGCCTGGATGGCATGGATCGGGCCCAGGCACAGCAGGCCCGACAACAGGCGCCAGGTCTGGCCGCGCTGCGTGGTGTGAAGCAGCGCCTGGCCTGCGGCCAGGCGCATGGGCTTGTCGGCCGATTCCGGGCGCGTTGTCCCGGTGGGGGTTGGGCGTGGTTGCATCGTGTTCAGCTTTGAAGACTTCAAAAGGTGCCAGGCGCGGCGCGTTCAGCGGCTGCGCGCAACACATGTGCTGGGCATTGCAGGGGCCGGGTCGTCATGCGGCACCAAGCAGCAGGCGCACGTCGGCAGCCACCGAGGCCGCGGTCTGCTCGTGCCGTACGGCCAGGCGCAGGCGACCCTGCGGGTCAAAGGCGTAGGTGATGGCCGTGTGGTCCATCGTGTAGCTGCCGCCGGTGGGCACCTTCTTGTAGAAGACCTTGAAGTCCTTCGCGGTGGCAGCCGTCACTTCCAGGCTGGCGTGCAGGCCGATGAAGCTGGGGTGAAAGGCACGTGTGTATTCGCGCAAAACCACCGGCAGGTCACGCTCGGGGTCCACGGTGACAAACACCACCTGCACCCGCGCGGCGTCACGGCCCAGAAGTGCCATCAACTCGGCCGCGCGTGAAAGCGCGGTGGGGCAGATGTCGGGGCACTGCGTGAAGCCAAAGAAGATCAGCACGACACGGCCCTTGTAGTCGGCCAACGTGCGCGTGCCGCCCTCCGTGTCCAACAAGCTGAAGCCCTGGCCGTAAGTGGCGCCGGTGATGTCCAGCGATTCAAAGACGGGCTTCTCGCAGCCCGCCAGCAGGCAGGCCGCAGCCGCCGCGCACAGGCGCAGGCAAAGGCGGCGGGCGCCCTGGGGGAGTGGGGTCAAGGCAGTCTCCAGACAGCCTGGCGCTTGGGCGCCACGGCAGACGGCACAAAGGCAAAGCGCACGGCCCGGCAGGGCGGCGCAGCTCTACCCGCAGCGGCGGGTCAGGAAACCAGGGGCGGGGCGCGCGCTAAGGCGCTGCGCCACGCAAACAGCGTGCGCGGCGCCTGCAAAAACAGCGGTGGCACGTGCGCAGCGGCAGCCGGCAGGCCCAGCGCCGACATAGGCGCCGGTGGCAGGCCCAGCGCGCTGGCGCCCAGACTGCAATACGGGCAATGGTCCAGGTGGGCCGCCGGCTGCGCGGGCGCGTTGCCGGCGCCAGGTGCGTCGTCCAGCGCCACGAGCTTCATACCCTGCGTCGTGCAGACCTCGGCCCAGGTGCTCTTGCCACCTTGCGCAAAGGCCAAGGCTTGCGACACCGTCGGCAACAGCGCCAGCGCCAGCATCGCCACAAGGGCGAGCCAGGACCACGCTTGGAGTTGACGGTGCAAGGGCTTCACGGCCGGCGAGTTTAGCAACGCAGGCCGGCCACAGGCTGACTGCCTGTTGCTGACTCCCCGTTGCTGACAGCCAGGTCACCCACCGGGTGGTGCCCATAATGCCCCGCATGGCCATACAGACCGACGACTTCGGCAGCGCCCCCGTGCAACGGGTGGTCAGCGCCGCTCCGAGCTCACCCAACGAAGAAGCCATTGAACGCGCGCTGCGCCCAAAGGGCCTGGCTGAATACGTGGGCCAGGCCAAGGCAAGGGAGCAACTTGAGATCTTCATCGGTGCGGCCAAGCACCGCGCCGAAGCACTGGACCATGTGCTGCTGTTCGGCCCGCCCGGCCTGGGCAAGACCACGTTGGCGCACATCGTGGCCAATGAGCTGGGGGTGAACCTGCGCCAGACCAGCGGCCCGGTGCTTGAAAAACCCAAGGACCTGGCCGCCATCCTGACCAATCTGGAAAAAAACGATGTTCTCTTCATCGACGAAATCCACCGCCTGAGCCCGGTGGTGGAGGAAATCCTCTACCCGGCGCTGGAGGACTACCAGATCGACATCATGATCGGCG
>CAZUKT010000200.1:0-7993 GCA_964620975.1 uncultured Rubrivivax sp.
TGAAGATCTGGTCGGCAAAGCCTATTTGGCGGCGCGCCTCTTGCCGGTCGTCCAGCTGCTGTTCGGCGTGTTTGGCGTCCACCAGCGTGAGCACGCTGTCAAGCAAGTAGCTCTCGGCGATCTCGTCGTCCATGAAAAAGGTCTGCGCCACGGGGCCGGGGTCGGCCAGGCCGGTGGTTTCGATCACCACGCGGTCAAAGCTGATCTCTCCCTTGCGGCGCTTTTCTGCCAGCGTGGCCAGTGCCGACCGCAGGTCTTCACGGATGGTGCAGCACACACAGCCGTTGTTCATCTGGATGATCTGCTCGGTGGTGTCGGACACCAGGATCTCGTGGTCGATGTTTTCTTCACCGAACTCGTTTTCTATGACCGCAATCTTCTGGCCGTGGGCTTCGGTCAGCACGCGCTTGAGCAGCGTGGTCTTGCCCGAGCCCAGAAAGCCAGTAAGGATGGTGGCGGGGATCAGGCCGGGTGCAGGGGCTGTCATGGGTGCGGCGTCTTTGCGAAAGAGGGTGGGAATATGGGGCGTGCGGCTGTGCTTGCAAGTCGGGCTCAGGTGCCCGAAGGCGCGGCCCAGGTCTGCAGGCGCGGCAGCAGCGCGCGGTAGGGTGCCAGCAGCAGCGTGGCCATGGCGGCCTTGACGGCCAGGTCGCCAGCGGCCAGGGTCAGCCAGTCAAAGTCACTGCCTGCAAAGGCCAGGAAGAAGAACACGCCGGTGTCGATGCAACTGGCCACCAGCGAGCCGATCAGCGGCGCCTTCCACCAGCTCATGGCACGCCAGCGGTTGAACACCGCAATGTCCATCACCTGCGACAGGATGAAAGCCGCACCCGAAGCCAGCGCAATGCGCCAAGGCGCCAGCGCCAATGACACGGCCACCGCCACCGCAAAACCTATCCAGGCCACGCGGCGCGCTGCCTGCGGGCCCAAGGCGCGGTTGGTGAGGTCGGTCACCAGAAACACCAGCGGGTAGCTGAAGGCGCCCCAGGTGAGCCAGTCATTGATGGGGTGCTGCACCAGCACGTTGGACAGCACGATGACCGCCGCCATGGCAAATATGGGCGTGCGCAGTGCTGCGAGTGGGGGCAAGGACATGGGGTGGCGCACCAGCGATGCGGCAGTACGGGGGTGCGGATTGTCGCCGTTGTGGCGTTGGCGTGCCGGGCCGTGGCGCGCGGCTTGAACGGGCGGCTGCGGCCGTGCGCTGGCGTGCAGCCGGGCCCGGTGCGCCCCTGTCATCAGCGCCGACACGGTGCTCGGTTATTCTTGAGCCCCCTTTTTCTACAGGCAACACGGCCCCGTGTCCGAACCTCCTTCTGCCCGGTCCACACGCGCCGCGACTTATGCCGCGAGTGTGGACAAGAGGACCCTGTTTGAACGGCTGGTGGAGTTTGTCTCTCCCGGCCCCGACAGCAAGGCCGAGCTCATCCGGACCCTGGCCGACGCCGAAAACCGCGAGCTGATCGAGCCCGAGTCGCGGCTCATGCTTGAAGGCGTGTTGCGCATGGCCGACATGACGGCCGGTGACGTGATGGTGCCGGCCACGCGCATGGACCTGCTGGAAATTGACGCCGACTACGACGAATTGCTGGGCGCGGTGATCGACACCGCGCACTCGCGTTTCCCGGTGTTTGACGGCCAGCGCGACAACATCATCGGCATCCTGATGGCCAAGGACTTGCTCAAGCTGCAGCGCTCACCCGACCTGAACCTGCGCACGCTGCTGCGGCCGGCGGTGTTTGTGCCAGAAAGCAAGCGGCTCAATGAGCTGCTGCGTGACTTCCGCTCCAACCGCAACCACCTGGCCATCGTCATCGACGAATTCGGCAATACCGCCGGGCTCATCACGATTGAAGACGTGCTGGAAGAAATCGTCGGCGAGATCGAAGACGAATTTGACGAGCAGGAGCAAGAAAACGGCATCTACACGCTGGCCGACGGCAGCCACCGCGTGGCCGGTGATGTGTCCATCGCTGCGGTGAACGAAGCCTTTGGCACCCGGCTGAGCCTGGATGACTTTGACACCATCGGCGGCCTGGCGTCGCACCAGCATGGCCGCGTGCCGCGCCGGGGTGAAGCGGTGGACATGGGTGGCCTGCGCTTCACGGTGATGATTGCGCGCGGTGGTGCCGTGCGCTGGTTCCGTGTGCTGCGCCTGCCCGAGCCGGTGGTGGACGGCGACGTCGATTGAAGCCCCTGCCGCGCGCGTTGTGGGAGCCCGCGCTGGCCTTGGCCCTGGGCGCGTTGCAGACGCTGGCCTTCTTTCACACCCAGCTCTGGGCTTTGCCGCTGGCCACCCTGGCCGGGCTCGTGTGGCGGCTGAACCAGGCCTCGCCCGCGCGCGCCGCCCTGCTGGGCTGGTGTTATGGCACGGCGTGGTTGTGCGCAGGCGTGTGGTGGCTCTTCATCAGCATGCACCGCTACGGCGGGTTGCCGGCCGTGCTGGCCGTGGGCGGGGTGCTGTTCTTGGCGGGTGTGCTGGCCCTGTACTTGGCCGTAGCCTGCGCGGCCTATGCCCGCTGGCGGCACGGGCGCGCCTCTGACGCGGCCTTGTTTGCAGCGCTGTGGCTGCTTGCTGAACTGGGCCGGGGCGGCTTGATGCTGAGCTTTCCCTGGGTGGCCTCGGGATATGCGCTGGTGGACTCACCCTTGGCGGGTCTGGCGCCCTGGGTGGGTGTGTACGGCATGGGCGCGGTGCTGGCGTGGGCGGCGGCGCTGGGCGCATGCGTGCTGAGCGGCCGCATGCAGCGCGAGTTCTCGGCCGGACGGGGCAGACCGGGGGTGTGGGGCATGGCCGCCATGCTGGCGGCCGTGGTGGGTGTGGCATCCCTGTCCCCGCCGTCCTTCACGCAGCCCACCGGCACACTGAGCCTGGCGCTGCTGCAGAGCAACGTCAGCCAGGACGAAAAGTTTGCGGTGGACCGCATGCCGCAAACGCTGGCCTGGGTGGGCCGCGAGCTGCTGGCCGCGCAGGCCGACCTGGTGGTGACGCCCGAGACCGCCGTGCCGCTGCTGCCTGACCAACTGGAGCCCTTTGCGCCAGGCTATTGGGCGGCCATCCAGGCCCACTTTGCAGCGCCCGGCCGCGCCGCGCTGGTGGGCCGTCCGCTGGGTGACTTTGACCGCGGTTACACCAATTCGGTGTCTGGCCTTGGCGCGCACAACGCTGCGGCCGGTGCAGCCGCTGCGCCTGAATACCGCTATGACAAGTGGCACCTGGTGCCCTTTGGCGAGTTTGTGCCCAAGGGCTTTCGCTGGTTCACCGAGATGATGAACATCCCGCTCGGTGACTTTGCGCGCGGCGCGCTCAACCCGCCGTCGTTTGCCGTCAAGGGCCAGCGCGTGGCGCCCAACATCTGCTACGAAGACCTGTACGGCGAAGAGCTGGCGCGCCGTTTTGTCGACCCCGACCTGGCCCCCACGGTGATGGCCAACGTCAGCAACATCGGCTGGTTTGGCCAGAGCATTGCGGTGGACCAGCACCTGCACATATCGCGCCTGCGCACGCTCGAATTCCAGCTGCCCATGCTGCGCGCCACCAACACCGGGGCCACGGCAGTCATTGACCACCGGGCCGTGGTCACGGCCGCACTGCCGCCACACACCCAAGGCGTGCTCAAGGCCACCGTGCAGGGGCGCCAGGGTGTCACGCCCTACGCATGGTGGGCCGCACGTGCCGGGTTGTGGCCACTGGTGGTGCTGGCGCTGGTGGTGCTGGCCGCCTGCCTGGTGCTGCGGCGGCCGCAGGCGCAGGTTTGATGCGCGGGTGGGCTGTGGGCCCGCCCCCGGGGTCAAGCGCCAGTCAACGCCCGTTCAGCGGGTAGGCCGGATCGGTGAAGCCCGGCGTGGACGGGTGGCCCGGTGCCACCAGGCTGTTGACCAGGGCTTCGTCTGCGGCATCAATGACACAGCCAAGCGCCGCTGCGTAGTCCTGCCACTGCGCCAGCGTGCGCGGCCCGGCGATCACCGCGCTGACGCTCTTGTTGGCCAGCACCCAGGCGGTGGCAAAGTGGGCCAGCGCCACACCCTTGGCGCGGCAGTGTTCGGCCAGCACCTGGGCCACACGCAGGCTCTCTTCGCGGAACTCGGTTTCCATCATGCGTTTGTCGCTGCGTGCGGCGCGCGAGCCGGCCTCGGGGGCCTGGCCGGGCAGGTACTTGCCGGTGAGCACACCGCGTGCAATGGGGCTGTAGGGCACCACGCCCAGGCCGTGGTGGGCACACACGGGCAGCACTTCCACCTCGGGCTGGCGGTTGAGCAGGTTGTAGTAGGGCTGGCACACCACCGGGCCGGGCATGTTCAATTGCCGCGCCATGTGCACCATTTCGCCAATGCGCCAGCCACGGATGTTGGACACCCCCCAGTAGCGGATCTTGCCCGCGCGCAGCAGCACGTCCAGGGCCCTCAGTGGCTCTTCCAGGTCCATGCCATTGAAGTCGCGATGCAGGTAGTAGATGTCGATGTGGTCGGTACCCAGGCGCTGCAGGCTGGCTTCGCATTCACGCAGCACCCAGGCGCGTGAGTACTGGCCTTCGTTGGGCCGGTCTGACATGGGGTTGCCCAGCTTGGTGGCCAGCACCCAGTGGTGGCGCTGGCCTTGCAGCAGTGCGCCCACCATGGTTTCAGACGCGCCCTTGGTGTAGACGTCGGCCGTGTCGATGAAGTTGACGCCCTGCGCATGCGCGTCAGCCACGATGCGGCGCGCCTCGGCTTCATCGGTCTGGTCACCAAACATCATGGCGCCCAGGCACAGGCGCGAGACTTGAAGTGGGCTCTTGCCGAGCCGGTGGTATTGCATGCAGAGCTCCTGGCGGCGGGTTGACTCGGGCGTGGCTTCAACGCCCCATGCGCACGAGTTTGCCAGGGCGTTCAGGGGTGACCCCGCCATCACGCTGAACGCAGCGCCCCGCCACCCACGTGCCGAGGTAGCCGGTGGCCTGCTGCAGGAAACGTTTGCCACCGGCAGGCATGTCGCGCACCAGCCGTGGTGTGCCCACGGCCAGGCGGCTGGGGTCGATGAGGTTGATGTCGGCGCGTTGGCCGGGTGCGATGCGGCCCCGGTCGGCCAGGCCCAGATAGGCGGCATTGCGGCCGCTCAGCAAGTGCACGGCACGCTCCAGCGGCAGCCGGCCGTGCGCCCGGCCCAGCACCCAGTGCGTGAGCATGAAGGTGGTGGCGCTGGCGTCGCACACCGTGCCCACGTGGGCGCCGGCGTCGCTCAGGCCCAGCAGTGCGCGTGGGTGCTCCAGCATCTGGCGCACGGTGTCGAGGTTGCCGCCGTTGTAGTTGAAGATCGGGAAGTAGACGAGCCCGCTGCCGTCACCGGCCGCAAAGTGGTCGTACAAGGCTTCCAGCGCGGTGCAGCCACGTTGTTTGGCTCGCACCAGAAAACTCTGCATCACATCGGGCTCGTAGTCGGGCGTGCCCCCAGGGGAAGCGTCCAGCGGGAACATGCGGCCGGCAATCAGCTCGATGCGCGCCAGCAAGATGTCCACCAGCGGCGGCACCGGCGTGCCGTCGCCGCTGATGCGTTCGCTCTTTTCGGCCAGGATGCGTGCCTTGCGCGCCGGCTCGCGCAGCGCGGCGGCGCGTTGCGCCAAGGGCAGAAACGCCACTTCCTTGTAGCCGGGGAAACCCATGAAGGGGTGAAAGCTTGCGTCCAGCCCGTTGATGACGCCGATGCCTCGCGCCGCTGCCTGCAGGTACAGCGGCAGGCCCTGCGCCACGGCCGCGTCCACACGTGCCTGCATGGCCTTCCACTGCTCACCGCCGGGGTCTCGCTGCAGCCAGGTCATGCTCAGTGGGCGGCCACTGGCGCGGGCCAGGGCTTCGACCAGGTCGAACTCGGTGTCAAAGCGCTCGGCACCACGCAGCAGGTCAAAGTCGCTGACCATTTGAACAACGCCATGCGACAGACCTTGGAACGCCGCCGCAATGCCCGTCAGCTCGGCGGCCGAGGCTTCAGAGGCCGGTGTTTCATGGCCACGCGAGGTGCGATGGTTGTCAGTCCGCCCGGTAGAAAACCCCGCCGCGCCGGCCTGCAGCGCCGCACGCAACTGCGCTTGCATGGCGGCGATGTCGGCCGCCGTGGCGGCCTCTTGCGCCAATGCCCGGTCGCCCATCACCGCCATGCGCAGCGGGTCGTGCGGCACCAGGGCCAAAAAGTCCAGGCTGTGTGGCATGGCCTCCAGCACGTCCAGGTACTCGCCAAAGCTCTGCCAGTTGAACTTCACGCCTTCGGCCAGCGCGGCGCCGGGGATGTCTTCCACACCTTCCATCAGTGCAATCAGCTCGGCCTGCCGGCCCGCCACATGCGGCGCAAAACCCACGCCGCAGTTGCCCATCATCACCGTCGTCACGCCGTGGTGGATGCTGGGGCTGAAGGTCTCGTCCCAGGTGGCCTGGCCGTCGTAGTGGGTGTGGATGTCCACAAAGCCCGGCGTGAGCCAGGCGCCGTGGCCGGCGAAACGTTCCTTGGCCGGTGTGCTGATGCGGCCCACCTCGGCGATGTGGCCGTCCACCACGCCCACGTCGGCGGTAAACGGCGGTGCACCGGTGCCGTCCACCACGGTGGCGCCTTCAATGAGCCAGTCGAGCATCCTTGCGTCTCCACAAAACGGCCAGCGACAAGCCGCTGACGATGTGCCACATGCCCCACAGGCTGGCGATGATGACCATGCCCAGGTCGGCGTTGAACTGCACCGCGATGATGCCCAGCGCCAGGCCCGAGTTCTGCATGCCGCCTTCGATCATGATGGCGCGGCGGTCGGCCTCCACCACGCCAAAGGCGGTGGCCGCCGCCCAGCCCAGCGCCAGGCCGGCGGCGTTGTGCAGCACCACGATCAGCAACTGCGGCAGCAGTTGCACGTTGAGCAGTTGGCGTTCTTTCACCAGCCCCAGCACGATGAAGGCCAGCAGCGCCAGCAGGCTGAAGTTGGCCAGCGGCTTGCGGATTCGTTCGGCCAGCACCGGCAGTCGGCGGGTCACCGTCAGGCCCGCCGCCATGGGCAGGGCCAGCAGCGCCAGCAGGCTCCACCAGATGGCGCTGGCGTCAATGTTCAGCGTGCGCAGCCAGCCGGCGGTGGCGGGGTTGGTGGACACCATCCACGTAAAGTTCAGCGGCGTCAGCAGCAGCGCCATCAGCGCCGCCACGGCCGAGATGCTGACGCTCAGCGCCGTGTTGCCACGGCCAAAGTGCGTGACGACGTTGCTCAAGCTGCCACCGGGGCAGCAGGCCACCAGGATCATGGCCGCCTCCACATTGGGCGGCAGGTCCAGCACCAACGTGGCCAGCCAGGTGGCGCCAGGCAGCAGCAAGAACTGCGGCACCAGGCCAGCCACCACGGCGCGTGGCGTGCGGTAGACGCGGGCAAAGTCCTCGGTGCGCAATTCCAGCGCCACGGCAAACACCATGGTGGCCAGCACGAGGCTCAGGATCAGTTGCTGCACTGTCATTGGCCAGCAGGCTAACGGCAGGGGCGGCCCGTAAACTCAAGGGTTTTCGCCACACCGGTTGCGCCCATCGCCATGCTGACCTTCCAGCAAATCATCCTCAAGCTGCAGAGTTACTGGGACGCCCAGGGCTGTGCCCTGCTGCAACCCTATGACATGGAAGTGGGCGCGGGCACCAGCCACACCGCCACCTTCTTGCGCGCGCTCGGCCCCGAGCCCTGGAAGGCCGCCTACGTGCAGCCCAGCCGCCGCCCCAAGGACGGCCGCTACGGCAACAACCCCAACCGTCTGCAGCACTACTACCAGTACCAGGTGGTGCTCAAGCCCGCGCCGTCCAACATCCTGGAGCTCTACCTGGGCAGCCTGGAAGCGCTGGGTTTTGACCTCAAGGCCAACGACGTGCGTTTTGTGGAAGACGACTGGGAGAACCCCACGCTGGGCGCCTGGGGCCTGGGCTGGGAGGTGTGGCTCAACGGCATGGAAGTGACGCAGTTCACCTACTTCCAACAAGTGGGCGGCATTGACTGCAAGCCCATCACCG
>CAZUKT010000201.1:0-220 GCA_964620975.1 uncultured Rubrivivax sp.
CAACTGGTGGCACCTGAACGCCGGGCGCGAGCAAGAAGCCGTTTACCGCTGGGGCGTGCCGCCGCAGGACGTGCTCGACCAGGCCCGGGCGCTGCGTGTGCGGCTGGACGCGCAGCTGACTTCCGAGTTACCTGCCTACGCCAGCAAGCTGCTGCTGGTGGTGGGCCACGCCAAGTTCACGCCCGACGGTTATGAGATGGCCGAACAAGGCCTCGTCTAC
>CAZUKT010000201.1:230-2550 GCA_964620975.1 uncultured Rubrivivax sp.
ACCGACGCCGTGAACGGCGGTGACGGCCGCGTGCCCCTGGCCAGCGCGCTGCTGCCCGGCGTGCGCACCTGGGCGCTGGACACCGAACATGGCAGCCTGCCCAGCGCCGAACGCGCCTTTGACGCTTATGTGGACTTGCTGCAGCAAGGCGACACCACGCGGCTGGAGCGCCTGCCCGAACAGCGCGGCAGCCATGCCGCTGCGGCGCCGGTGGCGCACCAGCGCAGCCGCCCGGCCCGCCAGCGCCCCAGCGCCAGGCCGCCGCTGAACGAGCGCGAGGTGTTCCAGATCATGGCCACCTTGTCCGACGCGCCCACCACGGCACGCGCCGAGCCCTTGCAGGTGGATGTGGTCAACGGCAACCTGGCCTGCGTCGCGCAGCCGCTGATGCTGGGCCACTACACGTCGCTGCGGCTCACCGGCACCGAAGACGTGGTGGACCGCCACCTGGGCGGCGTCATGCGTGCCGCGGTGGCCGCGGGCCTGTACCCCGAGGCGCCCGGCAGCCAGCGCATCTTCATCAACCGCAGGCCCACGCCAGGCAACCCCTGGCAGGCACCGCGCCCAGCGGCGGCCGTCGTGGTGGGGCTGGGCGAAGAGGGCAACCTGAGTGGGCAAGAGCTGGTGACCACGGTGCGCCAAGGCACCATCGCCTGGGCCCAGCGGGCGGCAGAAAACGCGTTCGCCGGCAAAGCGGGTGGCGCCGCCGGAGCCGCCCCGGCCAGCATTCAAATTGCTGCCACGCTGCTGGGCAGCGGCGGCCTGGGCGTGAGCACGGCCGAGGCCGCGCGTGCCATTGCCCAAGGTGTGCGCGAAGCCAACCTGCGCCTGGCCGGCGGCCCCTGGCCGCAGGTGAACCACCTCACGCTGGTGGAGCTGTACCTGGACCGCGCCAGCGACGCCTGGCGCGGCCTGCAGGTGCTGGCACAGGCCAGCCCGCAGCACTACCGCATCGGCGCGTCCATCGGCATGGGCACGGGGCCGCTGCGGCGGCAGCTGGACACCGGCTACCGGGGCACCGACTACGACCTCATCAGCGCCACCACGGGCGCCAACGACACCATTTCTTTTGCACTCGACACCCGCCGCGCGCGCACTGAAGTGCGTGCGCAGTTCACGCAGCGCAAGCTGCTCACCGACCTGGTGCGCGGCGCGGCCACGGCCACGGTGGGTGACCCGCACATCGGCCGCACGCTCTTTCAGCTGCTGGTGCCGGTGGAACTGGAGCCCTTCCTGGCCGGCGACGACCGCGTGGTGCTGGAGCTGGACGCCGGCACCGCACCCATCCCCTGGGAACTGCTGGAAACCACCGGCAGTGGCGACACCGGCAACGTGGCACCGGGGGCCGAGCCGCTGCCTTGGGCCATACGCAGCCGGCTCCTGCGCAAGCTGCGCAAGACGCAGTTCCGCAACGCGCCCCAAGACGCCAATGCCGACGACGCGGTGCTGGTGATCGGCGAGCCGCGCATCGACAACATCAACTACCCGCGCCTGCCTGGCGCGGCTGCCGAAGCCGCTGCGGTGGCGGCGCAGCTGGGCGGCGCCGCCGGTCTGCCCGCCGGCAGCGTGAAGGCACTGCTGAGCCAGAACGATGCCAGCGAGGTGATCAGCGCGCTGCTCGAGCGCCGCTACCGCATCGTGCACATCGCCGGCCACGGCGAACCCGTGGAAAAAGACGCTGCGGGCCGCGTGGTGCGCACACGCGGCGTGGTGCTGTCGGACGACGTGTTTCTGGGTGCGGCCGAAATCAAGTCCATGCGCACGGTGCCCGAGCTGGTGTTCTTCAACTGCTGCCACCTGGCCGGGCGCGACGCCGGCAGCACCCTGCGCGACCCCGACCCGGCGGCGTTTGCGGCCACCGTGGCCGATGCCTTGATCGAAATCGGCGTGCGCTGCGTGGTGGCCGCCGGCTGGGCCGTGGACGACGAGCCGGCCAAGGAATTTGCCACCACCTTCTACCGTGCGCTGCTGGCGCGCCGGCCCTTCATCGACGCCGTGTGCGAAGCACGCAAGGCCGCCTACGACGCCGACAAAAACAGCAAGACCTGGGCCGCCTACCAGTGTTACGGCGACCCGAACTGGATCTATCGCGGCCGCGTCGGCGACGCACAAGCCTCCACCGGCCCGGTGCGTGATGAATTTGAAGGCATCGCGTCACCCGTGGGCCTGGCACTGGCGCTTGAAGACATCGCCACCCGGTTGCAGCACATGGGCGCCAAGGCCGACGTGCAGCAGGCCCGGTTGTGTGAACTTGAGCAACGTTTTGCCACCGCCTGGGCTGGCATGGGGGCGGTGGCCGAAGCCTTTGGCGTGGCCTGGC
>CAZUKT010000201.1:2560-5771 GCA_964620975.1 uncultured Rubrivivax sp.
CCGCGGCCCAGGTTCGCCATCCTGGCGGGTTGACGGCCCCGCCACAGCAGCCACAGGCCGAGCGCCATGGCGGCGGCGTGCGCCAGCGTCCACAAGGGCCTCAGCGCCGGGCTCACCTGCGCCAGCGACGCCAGCGCGTCGCTGAAGGTGCATGAAAGCCTGGGTCGTTTGCGGGTGCAACAGGCTTGGGCTCCCGCACAAGCGGCTGATGCAGACGCCGCCACAGCGGCTGCCGCCGGTGTGGCCATTGCAGCCGCCCGTGACGACCTGCAAACCCTGGCCACGTTGCAGCCCACGCCCGAGCGGCTGGCCGTTGTGGGTTCGGCAGGCAAGCGCCTGGCGTTGCTGCAGAGGCGTGCGGGCCAAGGCGCTGCGGCCACGCAAACCCTGCAGCAGGTGTTTGCCGCCTACGCGCAGGCCGAAGCGCTGGCCGCCGCCCTGGGGCCGGTGGACGTCTTCACCAGCCTCAACCGCATGGCCGCCGAACTGCTGCTGCACCGGGGCGGTGGCTTGCCACATGCCTTCAATGCCGAAGCCACGGCGGCGGTGCGGCAACGCCTGGCCGAGCGCAGCGCCACGGCGCCAGACTTCTTTTGTGAAGCCGCCAACATTGCGCTGCCGCTGCTGGAGGCTGTGGCAGGCCGTCACCTGGCCGACAGCGCCGCCGCACTGCGCGCCCAGTTCGTTGAACTGCACCAGTGGGTGGACGAACGCGCCCGCTGGCAGGCCGTGGCCGACCAGGCGCTGTTTGTGCTGGAACCCTACCGCGCCGGGGCCAGCAAGCCCGAGCAGCAGGCGGCCGACGGTTTGCTGCATCTGCTGCGCGACTTTGCGCGCTGAGCAAGTCCATGGCCCGAACGCGATTTCACGCGTGAGGCCGCTTGGCGCTGGATCAAAGTCTGTGCGCTGCGGCACTGCTCCAATGGCGGGGTTGCCGGTTTGCCGGCACCCCCGGCCGTGGAGCCCCGCATGAAGGCATTTGTCTGGGACACCTGTTTCGAGACCGGCTTCGCCCTGGTGGACGATCAGCACCGGCGCCTGGTGGACATCGTCAACCGCCTGGGCGACGTGCTCATCGCCGGCAGTGCCACCGAGCCGGCCATGGCGGCCGTATTTGGTGAGCTGGCGAGCTACGCGCAACGCCACTTTGCCGACGAAGAAAGCCTCATGGTGCAAGCCGGCCTGGACCAGCGCCACGTGGCCGCACACCGCCAGCACCACGCGCAGTTTGTGGCGCAACTGGTGTCCATGTGGCGCGGCCGTGCCGAGCTGGGCAATGCGGCCGACGTGCTGCATGGTTACCTGTCGTCATGGCTCACCTTCCACATCCTCGAAGAAGACCAGGCCATGGCGCGCCAGATCACGCAGGTGCGCAAAGGTGCATCGGCGCTGGAGGCCTTTGAAAGCGACCAGGCGCCGCGTGACGTGGGCAGCGCGGTGCTGCTGGCGGCCATGGGCAAGCTCTACCACGTGCTGTCGCTGCAGAACAAGGCGCTGCAAGAGGCCAACCAGCGGCTTGAAGACAAGGTGGCCGCGCGCACACGCGACCTGCTGCGCTCGGAGAAGATGGCCGCCGTGGGCCAGCTGGCCACGGGCGTGGCGCACGAGATCAACACGCCCATCGGTTACGTCAATTCCAACCTCGGCACCTTGTCCAAGTACGCCTCGCAGTTGCTGGCGGCGCTGGACGCCTGCGCCGCCTGCGCGGGGCAGTCACCCGAGTTGGCCCGCACGCTGCAGGCACTGGAACAGAAGTACGAACTGGCCTACCTGAAAGAAGACCTGGTGGCTTTGTTGTCCGAGTCGCGAGACGGGCTGGACCGCGTCAAGACCATCGTGCAGGCGCTGAAGGACTTTGCCCATGCCGACAGCACCGAACTGGTGTCGGCGGATCTGGTGGCCGGCCTGGAGAGCACGCTCAAGGTGGCAGGCACCGATCTCAGGCACAAGGCCGACATCGTGCGTGAACTGCAGCCCATGCCAGCCGTGCTGTGCGCGCCTGGGCAGATCAACCAGGTCTTCATGAACCTGCTGGTCAACGCCGCGCACGCCATCAAGGAACATGGCCAGATCACGCTGCGCAACGGCTTTGACGAGGTGGGTGTGTGGGTGGAGATAGGCGACACGGGCGAAGGCATTGCGCCCGAACACCTGTCGCGTGTGTTCGAGCCCTTCTTCACCACCAAGCCGGTCGGGCAGGGCACGGGACTCGGGTTGTCGGTGTCTTGGGACATCGTCGTCAAGCAGCACGGCGGCCGCCTTGACGTGCGCAGTGAACCCGGCCACGGGGCCAGCTTCACGGTATGGCTGCCCAGGCGCGCAAGACTGAGCTGGCGGCGCTGCGGCCCGTGGCGCCGCAACAAGCTGCGCACCCGGATCAAGGCCCGCCCAGCGTGCGGGCCAGCAGTTTTTCGGCGCGGCCGAAGAAGTCGAGTGTGGTGGCCGGTTTCATCCACACATGGCCTTCGCCGGTGTATTCCACGTACTCAAGATCCACCTTGGCCGCACGCGCCGCGTCACGGAAGTCGCGGCCGTGGTTGATGGGCACACGCCGGTCGTCCACGCCCCAGGCCGCCAGCACGGGCACACGCAGCTCGGCCACGCGCGCCAGCGGTGAGGTGCTGCGCAGGTCTTCTTCCTTGCCGATGCGGGCCTGCACATCGCGCACCATCACATCGTTCATGCCGGCCCGCTGGCGCCAGTCACGCACCAGCTCGGGCAGGTCGGTGGGCGCGACCCAGCTGATGGCGCAGCGGAAGGCATCGGGGTAGCGCACCGGCCCCATCAGCGCCGCATAGCCGCCGTAGCTGGCGCCCACGATGCACACCTTGTTCTTGTCCACGATGCCCTGCGCGATGGCCCACAGCAGTGCGTCGTGCATGTCGTCCTGCATGGCCCCGCCCCACTGGCGCCAGCCAGCCGTCTGGTGCGCCACGCCGTAGCCGGCGCTGCCGCGGAATTCGGGCTCCACCACCACATACCCCCGTGATGCCAGAAACTGCGGCACGGCGTCGTAGCTCCACTCCAGGCTCACACGTGATTGCGGGCCGCCGTGGATGTAAAGCACCGCCGGCAGCGGGCCTGCTGCAGCGGCCATGGCCTTGGGCCGCGTCACGTACACCGGCAGGCTGCGGCCGTCACGCGCCGTGATGCGCTGGAAGCTGCGCCCGCCCGAGGTGCCGGGTGGGATGTCGGGGTGGGCCGAGCCGAT
>CAZUKT010000201.1:5781-7971 GCA_964620975.1 uncultured Rubrivivax sp.
GATTGCGGGCCGCCGTGGATGTAGAGCACCGCCGGCAGCGGGCCTGCGGCAGCGGCCGTGGGCCTGGCGGCTTTGTTCGCCAGGGTGCTGCCAGCCTTTGATGTGGCGGCCCCGTGCGGGCCGGGGCCGGCGCCCGGCATCATTCAAAGCAGGGTGGGCCCGCCTTGTGTGTGGCGATCAGGCCTGGCGGCGGCGGCGCGCCACACCCAAGCCCGCCAGCGCTGCCAGCACCAAGGCAGCGGTCTGTGGCTCAGGCACGGTGTTCGAGCCCACCGTGAAGCTGAAGTTGTCCCAGCCCAGTCCGCCACCGTCAGTGATGCTGTGTATGCGGACGCGAGTCACGTTGCTGTAGCTCGCAAGGTTGACGAGTTGCGTGGTATTGAAGATGCCATCGGTCACCACGTCTTCAGTGCCTGCCAGCAGGCCATTCACGAACACGTCCACCTTCGCAGTCACGCCCTGATTGTCGTCCCCTGCAGCCAGAAATGACACGCCAGAAACCGCCGACGAGAAGTCAAGCACCGTTTCACCGGTGCAATTGATAGTCGACGTGGCCGTGCAGAGGAAGTTCAGACCTGCGCCGATGCCACTCTGTGAGCTAACGCGATTGACCATGCCATTCGTGCTGCTGAACACCACGCCGGCATATTGGTTGGTGATGACGGTGCCGGAAGTGCCCACATTGCCCAAATCTTCAAAACCAATCACCGTGGCATTGGCGCCGACGCCTAGACAAGCCAAGGTCAAACCTGAAACGACGCGGATGAAGGACATTGAGATCTCCCTGGAGGACAGAAGCGCCTGGAGCGCGGGAGCGAAAGTGTGCTTGACTCGCCTTGACGCAACAACCCTGCAACCCGGGGAGTTGGTGGTGCCTCCGCCCACGGCAGCCCGGGCCAACTGCGCAGCTACCCAGCAGCCAGGCGCCGCACACACGCGAGGCGCGCCCTTGGCTGCACACAGGGTGTTGGGCTGGTCCATGGTCTGCCCCCAACCACGCTGCCCAGATGCTGTGGCGGCCCATGCTCTGGTGCAGGGCGCGTTCGTGGGTTTGTCGATGTTGTGGGACATCGTGACTAAGCAGCAAGGAGGCGCATCGCCGTGCGCCGCCAACCCGGCCATGGCGCGAGCTTGCCGACCCGAGCGGCCCGTTCCACTCTGTCAGCGTCCGCCCGTCACGTCAATGACCGCACCGGTGGTATAGCTGGCTTCATCACCCAGCAGCCACACGATGGCGGCCGCCACTTCGGCAGCCGAGCCCGCGCGCTGCATGGGCACCAGCGGCGCCATCTGCGCGGCGCGGTCGGGTTGGCCGCCGCTGGCGTGGATGTCGGTTTCGATGATGCCGGGGCGCACGGCATTCACACGCACGCCTTCGGTGGCCACTTCGCGCGCCAGGCCGAGCGTGAAGGTGTCGATGGCGCCCTTGGCGGCGGCGTAGTCCACATACTGCCCGCCGGCGCCCAGGCGGGCCGCCGCCGAGCTGAGGTTGACGATGGCGCCGCCCGCGCCGCCGTGGCGTGTGCTCATGCGGCGCACGGCTTCGCGCGCACACCACATCGTGCCGAACACGTTGATGGCAAACATGCGCTCGATGCGCGCCGCGCTCATGCCGTCCACGCGGCAGGGCACGTCCACCACACCGGCGTTGTTGACGAGGCCGCCCAGGTGGTGGCCGGGGCCCCAGGCGCGGTCGAGTTCGGCAAACATGGCTTTGACCTCGGCCTCGGCGCCCACGTCGGCCTGCAGCAGCAGGGCGCGGCGGCCGGCGCGCTGCACCTCGTCGGCCACGGCCTGGGCGGCGTCGGCGTCGCTGTGGAAGTTGATGGCCACGTCCCAGCCGCGCGCGGCGGCCAGGCGGGCGGCGGCGGCGCCAATGCCGCGGCTGCCGCCGGTGATGAGCAAGGTGCGGTTCATGTGCATGGTTCCTGGGGTGGGTGGCAGGCAGGCCTGCAGGCGCAGACCCTGGCCGGCCCCAATGTTAGGCCGCGCCGGCCTGGGCTAGAGTGCGCGTCCCACCCCGGAGACACCCCATGCAACGACGCCACCTGCTGCTGGCCGCCAGCGCCACCTTCGCCGCAGCCACACCGCGTTTTGCCCTGGCGCAGGCGCTTGAAAAACCCAAACTCACCATCGCCGTGGGCGGCAAGAACCTGCTGTACTACCTGCCGCTGACCATTGCCGAGCAGC
>CAZUKT010000202.1:0-256 GCA_964620975.1 uncultured Rubrivivax sp.
GACCATTGCAGCAACCATCACGTTGATGGAGTCATAAACGTAGGGCGAATAGATCTGCACGTCGGCGTTGAACTTCTTCTTGAAAGCCGCCTTGCAGTCAGCCATCGCCTTGGTGGCAGCAGCGTCCTTGTCGTCAATGCCACCCGCTTCGGCGCAGATCACCTGACCATCGGCCATGGTGCCAGCGGCCAGCTTGGGCAATTCGCCCGAGCAGATGCCGTCGCCGCCCATGAACTTGGCAGTGATGCCCAACTGC
>CAZUKT010000202.1:266-7962 GCA_964620975.1 uncultured Rubrivivax sp.
CCTCGTCCGAAAGACTCTTCCGCTCCAGGAAGGTGGCCAGGTTGTCCGGGACCTTCTGGACCGCCACCAGGTTCCGCTCCACCTCCGCGACCACCCCCTTGGTCTGCAGGTTGGAGTTCATCCTGAGGTTCTCGATGATCGTGTTGGAGGAAACCCGGTAGACGTAGCCCAGGATCCCCAGGATCAGGACCGAGACCGTGGTGAAGACCGCCAGGATGAACTTGGCAGTGATGCCCAACTGCTTCATCTGGCGCAGCATCGGGCCGGCCACGGCGTCCATGCAACCGTAGAAGATGATGTCGGGCTTCTTGGCCTTGATGTTGGTCAGGATGGCGGTGAAGTCCGTGGCCTTGTCGTTGGTGAACTCGCGAGCCACTGCAGTCTTGCCGGCGGCCTTCAGGGCCTTGTCAAATTCGTCGGCCACGCCCTGACCATAAGGCGTACGGTCGTCGATCACGGCGATGCTCTTGCCTTTGAGCGTCTTGACGGCATAGCGGCCCAGCGTGCCACCCAGGTGGACGTCGTCGGCAACCACGCGGAAGGTGGTTTTGTAGCCCTGGCGGGTGTACTTCGGGTTGGTGGCCGAGGGGCTGATTTGCGGGATCCCGGCATCGCTGTAGATGCGGGATGCGGGAATCGAAGTGCCCGAATTCAAGTGGCCAATGACGCCGTTGACCTTGCTGTCAACCAGCTTTTGTGCCGCTGCAGTGCCTTGCTTGGGGTCACCCGCGTCGTCTTCGGCGAGCAACTCGAACTTGACCTTCTTGCCACCGATCATCACGCCCTTGGCGTTGAGTTCGTCGATGGCCATGCGGGCACCGTTTTCATTGTCCTTGCCCAGGTGGGCGATGCCCCCGCTGGTGGGGCCCACGTGGCCGATCTTCACGACCATGTCTTGAGCGAAAACCGAGCCACCCAACAGCATGGCGGCGGCGCCAACGATCACATTCAGCTTGATTTGCATGCAAATTCCTCCAGTAAGGATGCCGTCAAGTGACGGCTGAGTCAGGACCAAAACGCGGCACGATACCCCAAAAGCTCCCCCCTAACATGCGGGGTTACTCCGGGCGCAATGGGCGCGTGGCGCCACCTTGCTTCCGCTGAACGCGCCGGGCTTGCAGCGCGACGACAGCGCTTGCAAGATTCAGTCCGCTGTGTCGTGCTTCAGCGCGCGGGACACGGCGTCGTGCACCAGGTCCCGCAGGGCCATCGAAAGCTCGCTGCGCGCCTCGCGAATCAGTCCATCGGCAGCGCGGGCCAGGGCGGGTGCCAGGGCTTCTCGCAAACGGGCTTCAAAGAGTGCATCAATGCGAGGCACAACATCGGCCAGCACTTGGTGGGCAAGGGCCTGGGCGTCCATCGATGGCCCACCGGGCAAGGGTGATGCCAGCAGCGATGCTGCCGACAAACCCATGTCCAGCGCAGGCACCAAGTATGGTGGGCCGCCGCCAGCGGCCGTGCTCGCAGCCAGATGCACCGGCGCGGACAAGTCCGCCCCCGCATCGGTATCCGCATGCACCACATCGCTACCCAGCAGCACCACTTCAGTCAGCGTTGGCAGGCGGTCGGCCGGCGGCGGCAGGCGGTCGGTGGTGGCGGCAGCGGCTTCGGTCACGTCAGGTGGCGGCATGGTGTTTGATGTTCAACCCGGCCGCCTTGTAGGCCCGCCACCGCTGGCGACCCTGGGCCACGTCGTCGGCTTCGGTGCCTACGATTTCCACCAGCCGATCCAGCGCCTGCATGTCGGCAGGCGCAGCCGCACCCAGGTTGACCAGGACACGCGGCGCGCCGGCTTGCGTGCCTGGCGTGGCCTGTGTGGACAGCCAGATGGGCGTGCGTGCCGCCACCGCGTCGGTGACGCCGGGCATGCGAGCATGGGGGATGAAGTCGCGCTCGTCTTGCGTCCACAGCGCACGATCCAGTGCACTCAGTTGGTCGGAAGATGCCGTCACCTGCACCCGCACGCCCTGGCGGCAGGCCTTGCGCAGCAGCCTGCAAGCGAACCCAGTGGGGTCGGCCACACCAGTGTGGAACTCAACTTCAAACATGGCACGGCTGGCCTGGCGCAAATACCAGGCCGGGGCTCAGCGTGTGCGCCCAAGCACAAAGTGCGTCAGGAGCGGCACCGGTCGGCCCGTGGCGCCCTTGGCGGCACCAGACTTCCAGGCCGTGCCCGCCACGTCCAGGTGCGCCCAGCGAAATCTGGACGTGAAGCGCTTGAGGAAAGTCGCGGCCGTGATGGCCCCACCGGCCCGCCCCGCCACGTTGGCCACGTCGGCGTAGTGGCTCTTTAGGCCTTCTTCGTATTCCTCGTCCAACGGCATGCGCCAGGCGGGGTCCAGCCCCTGCTCGCCCGCTGCCAGCAGCTCGGCCGCCAGCGCGTCGTCAGCGCTGAAGAGTCCCGAGCGATGGTGGCCCAGCGCAACGACACATGCACCCGTGAGCGTGGCGATGTCCACTACCACGGCAGGCTTGAAGCGCTCGGCGTAAGGCACCGCGTCACACAGGCTGAGTCGCCCTTCGGCGTCGGTGTTCAGTATCTCGATGGTCTGGCCCGACATGCTCTTGACCACGTCGCCTGGTTTGATCGCACGCCCGCTGGGCATGTTTTCGCAGGCCGGAATAATGCCGATGAGGTTGACCTTGGCCTTCATGCGGGCCACTGCATGCAGGGTGCCCAGCACGCTGGCCGCGCCACCCATGTCGTACTTCATCTCATCCATCTCGGCCGACGGCTTGATGGAAATGCCGCCGCTGTCAAAGGTGATGCCCTTGCCCACCAGCACCACGGGCGCGTCGCCCTTGGCGGCACCAAGCCATTGCGCCACGATGAACTTGGGTGCCTCGTCAGAACCCTGCGCCACGGCCAGGAACGATCCCATGCCGAGCTTTTCGCAGTCCTTGCGGTCGAGCACGCTGACTTTCAGCCCGTGGTCCTTGCCCAGCTTGCGCGCTTGTGCAGCCAGGTAGCTGGGCGTGCACACATTGCCAGGCCGGTTTGCACATTCACGCGCCAGGTGCGTGCCTTCGGCGATGGCTTGGCCGCGTGTCAGGCCGGCAGCCACAGCGACGGCTTCAGCCTTGCCACACAAGAGCGTCACGCTGCGCAGCTTGGCGTCGGCCGGTGCGCTGGGTTTGGTCTCACGGTAGATGTACAGGCTTTCGGCCACCGTACAAGCCAGCATTTCGCCCGTGGCCGCCGTCAAGGCTCCGTTGCCCAGCAGCGCGACGGCAAGTTGTTTGGTGCCGCCGCCCTTGAGCACGCCCACACCGGCGCTGATGGCTTTGCGCAGGGCCTTGGGCCCGCCGTCACCGGCACACACAAAGACCACGCGCAAAGCCTTTACACCGGCCACGCGGTGGGCATACAGCACCGTGGCGGGCTTGAAGGCAAAGTCACCGTCTTTCAGGGCCGCCGCCAACACATCGGCCAGGGGCTTGTCCAGCGCGTCGGGCACCGCCGTGCCCAGCACCACCAGCAGAGCGTCGGCGGCCACACCCGACAGCGCGCCAGCGGCGGCCACTTGCGTCTTGAAGTCCATAATTCGTTTCAACCAGGGAAAGCGGCGGATGTTATTCGATTCAACTCTGCGCCGTGAGCTGGCGCGGGCCTTTGGCGCCACCCTGGTGGTGGTGCTGACCATCGTGCTGACGATGTTCCTGATCCGCACCGTGGGCCAGGCCGCCAGCGGTGCCGTGGCCCCACAGGACGTGGTGCTTCTGCTGGCCTATGTGGCCTTGGGCCACTTGCCCACGATGCTGGCCATGACCTTGTTCGTGGCCATTGTCATCACGCTCGGCCGCATGTACCGCGACAACGAAATGGCCGTCTGGTTTG
The DNA here is from genome assembly GCA_964620975.1 of uncultured Rubrivivax sp. Lineage (GTDB taxonomy): Bacteria > Pseudomonadota > Gammaproteobacteria > Burkholderiales > Burkholderiaceae_C > Rubrivivax. Next base: position 4,105 of record CAZUKT010000202.1, read on the forward strand.
CCAGCGGCGTGGGCTTGACCCGCTTTGTGCGGCCCGTGCTGCGCACCAGCTGGCCCGTGCTGCTGGCCATTGCGTTGCTGCTGCTGTTTGTATGGCCCTGGGGCAACCGCAACAGCCAGGAACTGCGCGACCGCTACCAGCAGCGCTCTGACCTGGCGCGCGTGGCACCGGGTGTCTTCCAGACCTCCAGTGACGGCCGGAGCGTGTTTTTTGTGGAACGGGAAAGCGCCGACGGCGTGAACGCCCGCAACGTTTTCATTCTGGCGCAGCAAGAGCATGGCGAATCGGTCACCTCGGCCAAGTCCGGCCGCCTTGAATCCGACGCAGGCCGCCGATATCTGGTGCTGGACAGCGGGCAGCGCAACGACGTTGACACCCGAAGCGGCGAACGCAGCCTGTCAAGCTTTGAAAACTACCGCGTGCTGGCCAGCGAGCGCGCCGTGCGCTCGGCCGAGAGCCAGCCACCCAAGGCCGTGAGCACTGCCGACCTGATCCTGCAACCCAACGCCCGCAACCAGGGTGAACTTGTGTGGCGCTTTGGCCTGCTGCTGGGCGGTGCCAACCTGCTGCTGCTGGGCATCGGCCTGGCTGCCACCAACCCACGCCGGGCCAGCAACTGGAACCTGCTGTTTGCGCTGCTGACTTTTGTCATCTACTACAACCTCATCAATCTGTCGCAGGCCTGGGTGGCCAGCGGCCGGGTCACCATGGGCGTGGCCCTGGCGGCCGTGCACGGCCTGGCCTTTGGCACCGCACTGCTGTTGATGTGGTGGCGAGACCACGCCGCCGTGTCGCGCACCCGGCGCTGGCGGGCTGCGCCCGCGGCAGCGACACCGACCACATGAAGACAGTCCGGCGACTGCTCTTTCGAGATATCGCCGCCTCGGTGATGTTTGTGGTGCTGGCCTTCTTGTCCTTGTTCTTCTTCATTGACTTCGTCGAAGAACTCGACGGCATCGGCACCCGCGGCCGCACGGCCTGGACCGCCGTGCTTGCAGCCAGCTACGAGTTGCCCGTGCACTTTTATGAGCTGTTCCCGATTGCAGTGCTGATCGGCACCATCTACTCGCTGTCGCGCATGGCGCAGTCTTCGGAGTTCACCATCTTGCGCACCGGGGGGCTGAGCCCGGGGCGAGCGCTCGGTTTGCTGGCCACACTGGGCGTGGCATTTGGCCTGGTGACTTTTGTGGTGGGCGACTTCGTGGCCCCGGCCAGCGAACGCCAGGCCGTGCTGCTGAAAGCCAAACTCCGCGGAGGCCTGCAACTGGGCGGCGCAGGCGCCTGGCTCAAGGAAAAACGCAGCACGCCTGAGGGTGAACATGGCTTCTCGGTCAACGTGGCTGGCGCCAACGCCGGTGGCGCGCTGGTGGGCATACGCATCTTTGAATTCGATGCTGACGGCCGCTTGCTGACCCGCCTTGAAGCGCGCGAAGGCCGGGTTTCCGACGACGGCGTCTGGTCACTCACCGACGCCAGTGTGGCGCGCTGGCCGCTGGCCCGCACTGCCGGCGCACCGACCGTGGCGCTGGAAAAGATGGCCTCGCTGCAATGGCCCAGCACGCTGACCGCCAGCGTAGTGGCAGCGGCCGTGTTGCCACTGGACACCATGACCACGCTGGAACTGTGGCGCTACAGCGCACACCTGAATGACCAGGAGCAAGCCGCGCAAAGCCACCAGATCCGCTTCTGGAAAAAGGCCCTCTATCCGCTGGCTTGCTTGGTGATGATGGCGCTGGCCTTGCCCTTCGCCTACATGCACGCACGCGCAGGCAGCGTGAGCTTCAAGGTGTTTGGCGGCATCATGATGGGCATCAGTTTTGTGTTGCTCAACAACCTGGCCGGGCACATTGGCCTTCTGCGCGGTTGGACACCCTGGCTGGCAGCCGCCGCGCCCAGCGGCATGTACCTGATACTTTCCATGGCCGCGTTCGCGTGGCTCGTGCGCTACCGATGAACCCCATCATGAACACCGGACTCATCCTCTTTGCCCACGGTGCTCGCGACCCCCGCTGGGCCGAGCCTTTTGAAGCCGTGGCCGCCCAGGTGCGCGCACAGCGGCCCCACGTCGCCGTGCGGCTTGCCTTTCTGGAGTTCATGACGCCCACCCTGGAGCAGGCCGGCGCCGAACTGGCCGCCAGCGGCTGCGCCGCAGTTCAGGTGTTGCCCATGTTTTTGGGTGCTGGCGGCCACGTGCGCAAGGACCTGCCCAAGTTGCTGGCCGCCGTGCAGGCCGCACACCCGCAGATGCAAGTCAGCCTGAACACCGCCGTTGGCGAACTGCCCAGCGTGGTAGCCGCCATGGCAGCCGCCGCCTTGACGCTGCTGGGCCCAGAGGCATGAACCTGCACCAATTCCGCTTTGTGCAAGAGGCGGTGCGCCGCAACCTCAACCTCACCGAAACCGCCAAGGCGCTGTTCACGTCGCAGCCTGGGGTGAGCAAGGCCATTTTGGAACTGGAAGAAGAACTGGGCGTGGACATCTTTGCCCGCCACGGCAAGCGACTCAAACGCGTCACCGAGCCTGGCCAAGAGGTGCTCAAGTCCATCGAAATCATCATGCGCGAAGTGGCCAATCTGCAGCGCATTGGTGACGAATTTTCCAAGCAAGACGCCGGCACGCTGTCTATCGCCACCACCCACACGCAGGCACGCTATTTTTTGCCAGAGCCGGTGGCTCTGCTGCGCAAGCGTTACCCCAAAGTGCAACTCGTGCTGCACCAGGGCATGCCCGAACAGGTGGCACGCATGCTTCTGGACGACGTGGCCGAAATTGGCTTGGCCACCGAATCCCTGGCCCTGCACGAAGGCCTGGTAACCCTGCCCTGCTACGAATGGCAGCACGTGCTGGTGGTGCCCACCGGCCACCCGTTGGCAGCCGTGGAGCAGCCAACGCTGCAGCAATTGGCCGAGCACACGCTGGTGCTCTACCACCCCACCGTGACCGGCCGCACCCGCATCGACCAGGCCTTTGAGCGCGCCCAACTCAAGCCCCTGGTGGCGCTGGAGGCCATCGACTCCGACGTCATCAAGACCTATGTGCGCCTGGGCCTGGGCATAGGCATCGTCACTGAACTGGCCATGCAGGGCGAAACTGCCGACGCAGGCCTCGTGTCGCGCCCCTTGGGCCACCTCTTTGGCGCCAACGTCACACGCGTGGCCTTCAAGCGCGGGGCCTACCTGCGCCAGTTTGTGTATGCCTTTGCAGAATTGCTCTCGCCCCGGCTGTCGGCCACGTTTGTGCAGCGTGCCATGTCCGGCCAGGGCTCCGACTACCAACTCTGACCCGCCCATGTCCGACACACGCACCGAGACCGCCCACGCCACCCCGCCCCTGCAAAGCCGCCTGCCCAAGGTGGGCACCACCATCTTCACAGTGATGTCGGCCCTGGCCACGGAGACCGGCGCCGTGAACCTGGGCCAGGGCTTCCCCGACTTCGACTGCAACCCGGCGCTGCTGACCCAGGTCACCGACGCCATGCACGAAGGCCTGAACCAGTACCCGCCCATGGCCGGCGTGCCGCAATTGCGCCAGGCGGTGTCGGACAAGGTTGCCGCTCTGTACGGCCGACGCTATGACCCGGCCACCGAGATCACCATCACGGCAGGAGCCACACAGGCCATCCTGACCGCCGTGCTGGCATGCGTGCACCCGGGGGACGAAGTCATCGTGCTGGAGCCCTGCTACGACAGCTACGCACCCAACATCGAACTGGCCGGCGGCACCGTGGTGCGTGTGCCGCTTACACCCGGCAGCTTCAGGCCCGACTTTGCGCGCCTCGCTGCGGCCATGACAACCCGCACGCCCCTGATCATCGCCACCAGCCCGCACAACCCCAGCGCCACCCTGTGGACACGCGCC
>CAZUKT010000203.1:0-7956 GCA_964620975.1 uncultured Rubrivivax sp.
GATCATCGTGATCTTCATGCCCATCTTCATTCCACTGCTCGACAACTTCGGTGTTGATCCCTTGTTCTTCGGCCTGCTGGTGGCCTTGAATCTGCAAACTGCGTTCCTCAGCCCACCCGTGGCCATGGCCGCGTTCTACCTGAAGGGCGTGAGCCCGCCGCATGTGACGCTCAACCAGATCTTTGCCGGCATGCTGCCCTTCATGGCCATACAGGTGCTGGCCATCGTGCTGCTGTACCAATTTCCCGCCATCGGTTTGTGGCTGCCGCAGGTGCTTTACAAGTAGGGGGGGGTGTTGACCTCGGTCGTGCGCGCCTCAAGGCGTTTTACCTAGGCACCGAGGCCCGGAGCACTGGTTCTTCCGCCCCCCACCTGAGAGGTCGTCGCGAGAGGAGCGCCCTGGGAGCCTGAGGGTTCGGCGGCCGACATCCGGCCCTGGTCCAACGCCAACATCTTCATCGAGGGAGATCAAGTGCGTTCACAGGTCTTCTTGCGCCGTTCGCTGGCCGCCGCCGCCTTGCTTCTGGTGGGTAGGGTGGCTCAAGCCGCCGTCACCGCCTACTCCAGCCAGGCTGCACTTCTGTCTGCAGTGGGTCCGTCGGGCGTCGACACCTACACCGGTCTTTCCATCACTGGATCCACGGCGACGCCCATCGTTCGTTCGGCGGGGGCATTTGGCTACAGCGCATCCGCGCCTGGTGACTTTTTCGGCGCGGGCACCACAGCCAACCCCTGGCTGTCCACCAACATCGGGCCCGACGCCATCACCTTCTACAGTTTCACTGGCGGTGTGTCGGCCGTGGGCGGCAACTTCCTGGGCTCCAACATCGCTGGTGCGTTTGCCGCAGGCAGCGTCATGCTGTCGGCCATAGACAGCCTGGGCGCCACCTCCACGCAAACCATCACGGGCGCCACCACAAGCAGCTTCCTGGGTTTTGTCTCCAACGGCGCGATGACCAGCGTTGTGCTCAGTTCCGTGCAGCCCTCGTCTGGATTCCTGTGGCCCACCGCTGACAACCTGATCCTGGCTGCGGCCGTGCCCGAGCCCAAGACCTACGCCATGATGCTGGCTGGCCTGGGTTTGATGGGCTTCATGGTGCGCCGCCGCCGCGGCTGACCTCGCCAGTTCCCATCAAAATCACAGCCCCGAGGCCCTGCCCCGGGGCTGTTGCACTTTGGACGGCCCGTCTGCGCGGCACGCCCCCTGCCTCAAGCGGCGAACGACCGCCCGAACGCAAACACCGAGTTCGGTGCCAGCGTGCGCACCGGCCTAAGCACGGGCATCGGCACCAACAGCTTGCGGGTGGGGCGAGCCTCCACGCGCACCCCCTTGTCCAGTTGCTGCTGCACCAGGCTGGCCAGCGTGATGGTGGCCAGGTGCGCCAGCATCACCTTGTCGAGCTGCTCCCACAAGCCACTGGCCAGGCCCACGCTGCGGTCGGCGCCGTCGGCGTCGTCCAGCGGCTCGTCCACCGACGTCACCACCTGTGCCATCGTGATCTCGTCAGCACTGCGCCCCAGGGTGTAGCCACCGCCGGGCCCGCGTGTGCTTTCGACAATGCCTTGGCGGCGCATGCGGCTGAAGATCTGCTCCAGGTAGGACAGCGAAACCTGCTGCCGCTGGCCGATGGACGCCAGCGCCACGGGGCCGGCCGGCGCGCGCAGCGCCAGATCAATGAGTGCGTTGACGGCGATACGGCCCTTGGTGCTCATGCGCATGGAAATCTCCTTGCAAAGACGTTGTGAGAGCGGCGAGTCTGGGCCTTGCATCACTTCGCGTAAATTCGATAATCTGACACTTTCACTTCGAAAAACACGCACTATGAACTTCAAACACCTGCACTACTTCTGGGTGGCGGCCAAGGCAGGGGGCGTGGTGCGCGCGGGCGAGCAGTTGCACACCACGCCGCAGACGCTGTCGAGCCAGATCAAGCTGCTTGAAGCGCGCCTGGGCCGGCACCTCTTCCGCAAGAGCGGCCGCAAGCTGGAGCTCACCGACGACGGCCGGGTGGCGCTGCGCTACGCCGACGAAATCTTTGCGTTGGGCCACGAGCTGGAGTCGGCGCTGAATGAAAAGCGCAGCAGCGGCCACAGCGTGCTTGAATTCCGCGTGGGCATTGAAGACGCCGTGGCCAAGTCCGTGGCCTACCGGCTGCTGGAGCCCGCGCTGCAATTGAGCGAGCCGGTGCGTTTGATCTGCACCGAAGGCCGCTTCAACGACCTGATGGCGCAACTGGCCCTGCACCGCATGGACCTGGTGATTGCCGACGAGCCGCTGACCAACCGGCTCAGCGTCAAGGCCTTCAACCACGAACTGGGCAGTTCGCCCATGACCTTCTTCAGTGCACCGGCGCTGGCGGCCACGCTGCAAGGGCCGTTTCCGGGCTGCCTGAACGGCGCGCCCATGCTGGTGCCTGGCGCCACGTCCACGCTGCGGCCGCAGTTTGAAAGTTGGCTCACGCGCCACCAGTTGCACCCCCGTGTGGTGGGGGAGTTTGACGACGGCGCCTTGATGAACGCCTTTGGCCGCCAGGGCTGCGGTGTGTTCATTTCACCCACTGTGGTGGAAGCGCAAACCGCCGCGCAGTACGGCGTGCAAGCCATTGGCCGCAGCAATGAAATGAACGAGGCCTTTTACGCCATCTCGGTAGAGCGGCGCATCACGCACCCGTGCGTGGCCGCCATCACGCACGCGGCGCGTGGGGCGTTGTTTGGTTGAGTTGCGGGGTTCCTGGCCGGCGCCTTTGCCGGCCACCTTGTCGGCCGACGCTGCGCCTGCCGCTATCCTGCGCGCCGTGTCTGCCCCTCTCGCCCAACTCCAGCTCCGTGGCCCACCCACGGCGGTGGTGGGCAGCGGCCACGCCCAGGCGCTGACCGCCACCGACGCCCTGCTGCTGGCCTGGCTGGCACTGGAAGGTGCCACCTCCCGCGAGCGCCTTGCGCAATTGCTGTGGCCCGCCAGCGGCGCCGAGGCCGCGCGCAATGCGCTGCGACAGCGGCTCTTCAGGCTGCGCAAACAGCTGGGTATGGACGTGGTAGCCGGCAGCACCACGCTCACGCTGGCAGCCGGCGTGCTGCATGACCTGCAAGCCGCCACGGCCCTGCTGGGCGACATGGCCGCGCCCGATTGCCCCGAGCTCAACGACTGGCTGGCCAGCCGCCGCAGCACGCAACACGCCCACCAGCGGCACGCGCTTGAAGACCAGATCGCAGCGCTTGAAGCCTCCGGCAACACCGCCGCCGCGCTGCCCCTGGCGCTGCAGTTGCTGCAGAACGAACCGCTTTCCGAAGACGCGCACCGCCGCGTCATGCGGCTGCACTACCTGCGTGGCGACCACGCTGCGGCCATGCTCGCCTTTGACCGCTGCGAGCAAATGCTCAAGCACGAAGTGGGCGCCAAGCCGTCGCCTGACACACTGGCACTGCTGGCCACCGTTGAAAGCTCGGCGGCGCTGCCAGGGGCCGCCCCGGCCCGCAGCACCTTGCCGGCCTCGGTGCTGCGCCCGCCGCGCCTGGTGGGGCGTGACGCCGAACTGGCCATGCTGCAACACGGCCTGGCCGCCGGCCATGTGGTGGTGCTGGTGGGTGAAGCCGGCATGGGCAAGTCGCGCCTGTTGCAGACCCTGGCCGCAGCCCAGCCCGGCCTGCTGCACGCCAGCGGCAGACCCGGGGACCACCTCGTGCCCTACGCCACCATTGCACGCGCCCTGCGCCAGGTGCTGGACCTGGACCCCAGCGCCGCCGACCCCGCCTTGCGCCGCGCCCTGAGCCCGGTGCTGCCCGAGCTGGGCGGGGGTGCGGCGCAGCCGCGCCAGCCACCGGTGGCGCAGCCTGTGCTGGCCTTGTTGCGCCAAGCCAGCCGCCTGGTGCAGGCGCTGGCGCTGGACGACCTGCACTTTGCCGACGACGCCACGGTAGAACTGCTGCAGTTGCTGCTGACCTCGCCGCGTGACAGCAGCAGCCCCGGCAACGCGCCGCGTTGGTGCCTGGGTTTGCGCCCCGCCGCCCCCGGCAGCCGCCTGCAAGCGCTGCTGGACGCACTGGCCACCGCCGGCCCGCACACGCGTCTGGCCCTGCAGCCGCTGAGCGAGCCGCAGGTGGCCGAGCTGGTGGACAGCCTGGCACTGCCCGGCGTCAGCGGCGCACGCACGGCTGCCTTGCTGCACCAGCGCAGTGGCGGCAACCCGCTCTTTGCGCTGGAAACACTCAAGCTGGCCTGGAGCGAAGGCACCATCACCCTGGCCGACGGCCTGCCGCGCCCGCAGTCCCTGGCGCAGCTGATCGGCCAACAACTGGCCCGGTTGTCGTCACCCGCGCTGCAGTTGGCACGTGTGGCCGCCGTGGCCGGCGTGGACTTCTCCATCCCACTGGCACAGACCCTGCTGCAGCGCAACGCGCTGGACTTGGCGGATGCCTGGGCTGAACTCGAAACCCAGCATGTGCTGCGCGGCGACAGCTTTGCCCATGACCTGATCCATGACGCGGTGCTCAAGGGCCTGCCCGACGTCATTGCGCGCCACCTGCACGGCCAGACGGCCACCTGGTTGGAAGGCGAACAGGGTGAGCCCGCACGCATTGCCGCGCACTGGGAGGCCGCCGGCCAGCGCGCCCGTGCCTTGCCCGCGCTGCATGCCGCCGCCGAGCGTGCGCACCGTGCGCTGCGTGAAGACGAACGCATCGCCTTCCTGCTGCGTGCGGCCGACATTGCGCAGGCCGCCGAGCGCACCGACGAGGCCTTTGAGCTGGTGCACAGCGCCATCCTGGGCCACATGAACACCATCCGCCAGGCCGACGGCCTGCCACTGCTTGCGCGCCAGGCGCAACTGGCCCACACGCCGCTTCAGCACGCCCGCGTGGCCGGCAACCGGGCTTGGTACGCCGCCGTGCTGGGCGACATGCCCACCGCGCTGGCCATCGGCCAGCACGCCCTGCAGATGGCGCAGCCGCTGGGCGACGCCGCGCTCACGGCCATCATCCGCCAGCGCCTGGGCACGGCACTGGTGATGGCCGCGCGTTTTGACGAAGCCCTGCCGCACATGCGCGCCGCCGAGGCCTGGATGGAAAGCAGCGCCACGGCGCTGGAGCGCACCGAATTCCACGGCAACCTGGCCGTGGTGCTGGACAACCTGGGCCGCCCGGCCGAAGCGCAGGTGCACCACCTGCGCGCCATCACCGACGCTGCTGCCGAAAACGACCACCCCCAGCTCGCCACGGCACTGGCCAACCACGCGCTGAACCGGCTTGATGCCGGTGACCTGGCCCTGGCCAGCGAGCAAGTGACACAGGCCCAGCACATCCTCACCACTTACGAAATGGCCGGCAGCAGTGCTGGTTTTGCCGCCACGCTGCGTGTGCAATGTGAGCGCGCACTCGGCCACTACAGCACGGCCCTGCAGTGGTGCGACAGGGCCGAACTGATACTGGCCGAGCGCAACGCCGCGCGCCTGCCGGTGGCAAGGCTGCACCGCGCGCACATCTGGCTTGACCTGGGCCAGCATGCGCGGGCGTTGCAGGTGCTGGACGGCGCCGAACTGGTGGCCGCCCGCGACCTGCCGGCCCGGTTTTCGGTGCGCTGGCTGCTGCTGCTGGCCCGTGTAAAGCGCCGGCTGGGTGCCCGGCAGGCGGCCGCCGTGGCCACCTTGCTGGACGAAGCCGCCGCGCGCGCCCCGGCCAACGGCTGGCCCGAGTTGGGCCTGCTGGTGCGCACCGAGCAGGCGCTGGCCCTGGATGCGGCGGCCGCGTTGGCCCAGTTGCACAGCGTGGCCACCGAAGCGCAAGCACGCAAGCTGCACGCGGCCGAACTGGGCGCCCTGCTGCACACCGCAGCCCTGGCATGCGGCCACGATCCCGCCTTGGCGGCGCGCGCCGCCAAGGCGGCCGTGGCGCTGGCGGAGCACGCCGAAGCCCTGCACGCCGACCGGGCCTTGCGCTGGCTGGCACCGGCCCAGGCCTTGGCCGCCACCAGCCCGGCACAGGCCGGGCGCTGGGCGCAAGCCGGGCAGGAATGGCTGCGCACCACGGCGTCAGCCCATCTGGCGCCCGAGTTCGCCGACAGCTTCTTGCACCAGCACCCCGTCAACCAGGCCTTGCTGGCCTGGCGGGCCAGCGCGTAACGCCGCCCGGCCCGGCGTAACGGGCCCGTAACGCCCCCCCACCTACAACTGCGACATGGCGCACCGAAGGCGCGCCGCCAGATCGCACAAGACCGGGGGATTTAAATGTTTGCCAATACCACCCATAGGCTAGATTTCGCCGATACACGGGCCCTGGGCGCTGAGTCGGTGCTTACATTGCAGGGCTTGGGGCGTCTTGACCCGGCCGACCTGCAACACCAGTTGGCCCTGGCCGACGCCGCCGACCGCAACCTGTTGCGCCTGGTGATGTGCGCCGCCGCCGCCACCTTGGTGCTGGCCCTGGCCAGCAGCCTGGGCGCGTAAGCATCGCCGCCGCTCGTGCGGCGCTAGTCGGGCGCAAATGCAGCGTTCAGGCGGAGGCCCCGGCCCGGCTCAGCCTTGCGGCGCCGAAGCCTTGCTGCCGGGCCGCTGCGGCTTGTTGTAGTCGGCAGGTACACGCAAAAGGGCCGGGTCGGGCTCGCCCCGCTTGATGTGGCGCAGCCGGTAGCTGGTCTCACCCGTGCGCGGGTCGAAGTCGCGCGACGCCAGCGTCACCATCAGATCGGGTGAACTCCACACCTCGCGGCTGATCTGGATCGGCTTGTCGTTGCCCAGCTTGCCGGCTTCAATGACCCAGGTGCTGCGTTGACCATTGGCGCGCAAGCCCTCCACGTCTTTGGCTGGCAGCGGGCTCACGCTGCCAGCACCGCGTGGCGCCAGTGTTTGCGCACGCCACTGCACTGCGGCGGGTGGCATGTCCAGTTCGGCTTGAAGGGCCTCATGCCCGCTGCCGGGTGGCAGGCGGAGCACACGGATTTCAGTCTGCCGGTCGCCGTCAGCGCGTGAAATAACCACCGGCTGCGGCGGCACCGGGGCCGCAGGCGGCAAGGGTGGCAAAGGTGGCAAGGGTGGCAGTGGCGCCACGGCGGGTGCCGTCGTGGCCCCGCCCGGCGCGGCGCGTGGGGCTCTGCCGGCGGCCACCAGCGCACGGTCGGCGGCGGCCACAGCCCGCTCACGCAGCCCATGCAGTTCAACCGCCAGGTCTGACGCCATGCCACGTGCACCAAGGCTGCGGCGGGCCGTCTTGCGCTCGGGGTCCAGCACCCAGCGTTCGCCGGCCACCGGGTCGGTCAGGTGCACCAGCTTGCGGCCATTGGAGTCGATCACCTGGCGCGTGCGGCCTTCACCGTCGCGGCACAACTGCGTGATCTGCTGCCGCGCAATGCGGTTGCCCACGCCGCCCTGGCCGTCGGCCAACCACTGCACGGTTTCGTGCACGGCTTCAGCACAGTACGGGGCGCCCTTGACCACAGGCTCGGCGCCGCTGCTGCTGCGCATGACCGTCGTTTCAATGTCGTTGTGGATGAAAACCTGCCGCTCCAGCTCTGCCTGTGCCAGCTGCACCGGCGCTTCTTCAGCCGGTGCGGGCTGTGCCCAGGCCGTGTGGGCCACAGCCAGGGTGATGCAGGCCGCGACAGGCCCCAGCGTACGGGGCCAGCGGGAAGTGAGTTTGGGCATGGAGAGTCCTTTCAGGGTTCGGCGCGTGGGCACCGGTCAGGGAACAAAGCGCACCGCCAGCACTTCGCCAGTGGCTCGCATCAGCACGTCGGCACGCACGGGCTGGCCCGCCCGTGCCGGGTCAAAGGGCAGGCCCAGCACGGCAAGGCGGTCGCCCGTAAGCTCGGTGCGCACCAGCCAGGCGGCACTGGCGTCAGGGGGCCAGCGATCGGGCGGCACGAGGTTGACAAACAGGTTCTCGTCGGCACCCGGTCCGGGCTGCGCCGTGGGCGAGGGGCGCACAAGCAACACCACGGAGGCCACGAGCACCAAAGCCAGGGCCGCA
>CAZUKT010000204.1:0-7370 GCA_964620975.1 uncultured Rubrivivax sp.
CCCTACAATGCCGGGCATCGGGTGCGGGCGGGTTGGCCTGCGCCCTCCACACTCTTCACCCTCACAGGATCCACCATGGAACACACCCTGCCCGCGCTCCCTTATTCGATCGACGCCTTGGCTCCTCACTACAGCCGCGAGACGCTGGAGTTCCATCACGGCAAGCACCACAACGCCTACGTGGTGAACCTCAACAACCTGCAAAAGGGCACCGAGTTCGAATCGATGACCCTTGAGGACATCATTCGCAAGTCGTCTGGCGGCGTCTACAACAACGCCGCCCAGATCTGGAACCACACCTTCTTCTGGAACTGCATGAAGCCCGCCGGCGGTGGCGAACCCACGGGCGCGCTGGCTGCCGCGATCAATGCCAAGTGGGGCAACTACGCCGCGTTCAAGGAAGCCTTTGTGAAAAGCGCCGTGGGCAACTTTGGCTCGGGCTGGACTTGGCTGGTGAAAAAGGCCGACGGCAGCGTGGACATCGTCAACACCGGTGCCGCAGGTACGCCGTTGACCACCGCCGACACGGCGCTGCTGACCGTGGACGTGTGGGAACACGCCTACTACATTGACTACCGCAACATGCGGCCCAAGTTTGTCGAGACCTTCTTGGACAAGCTCGTGAACTGGGGTTTTGCCGAGACCAATTTCGCCTGAGCGGGCGGCCCCATGCGCGTGCTGCTGGTAGAAGACGACCGGGCCTTGAGCCTGGGCGTGCAGCACGCGATGGAGCGTGAAGGCTGGCGCGTGGATGCGCTGGCCGACGGCGAACAAGCCTGCAGTGTGGGCTTGCAGGGCCAGCATGACGTGGCTGTGCTGGACCTGGGCCTGCCGCGCAAGAGTGGCATGGACGTGCTGCGCCACTGGCGCGCCAACGGCCTGCGCATGCCGGTGCTGCTGCTGACGGCGCGGGACCAGCTTGCCGACCGCGTGGGCGGCTTGGACGCCGGCGCAGACGACTACCTCGTCAAGCCCTTTGACCTGCCCGAGTTGCTGGCCCGCCTGCGGGCGCTGCGCCGCCGGCTGGCCGGGCGTGTGGACGACACGGTCAGCCTTGGTGAACTTGAGCTGGATGTGGCCAACCACGAGCTGCGCTTTCGCGGCGAACGGGTGTCACTGAGCCCGCGAGAGCTGGCCCTGACTGAGCTGCTGATGCAGAAGGCCGGGCGTGTGGTGACCAAAGACTCCATCGTCGCCCGCTTGTCAAGCTGGGAGGCCGATTTCAGTGAGAACTCGGTCGAGGTTTATGTGCACCGGCTGCGCAAGCGTTTTGTTGAGTTGGGTGTGGTGATCAAGACCGTGCGCGGCTTTGGTTATGTCATGGAAGTGGCTGAAACCGGCCCGGCTCCGGCCGCATGAAGGTGCCACCTCGGCCGGTGCCGGTGGCGGCCCCTGCCCCGAGCCACGATTGAAGGCCAACGGCCAAACCGACATGCCGGCAGCGGCTTTTGCGCACGGCCCGAGCCTGGCGCGGCGGCTGTTGTTGCCGCTGGTGTGGACCTGGCTGGTGGGCATTGCCGCTGCTTCCATTGGCGCCTATCTGTTGGCACGCACGGCCGCCAACACGGCCTTTGACCGGTCCCTGCAAGACGAAGCGTCGGCCCTCGCCGCCAAGGTGACGTGGTCAGACCGCGGGCCGCTGCTTGACGTGAGCCGCCAGACCATGGAACTGCTCACCTGGGACCGCGACGACCGCAACGGTTTTGTCATGGTCGATCTGGACGGCGCGCCTTTGGCTGGCGACGCCGCCGTGCCAGTGCCACCCATCAACCGGGCCAGCCTGCAAAGCCCGGTGCTCTTCAACGCCATCTACCTGGGCGAGCCCGTGCGGGGTGTGGTGTTTTCAGTGACTTCACCCATGATCGACCGCACCGTGTCCATCGTGGTGGTGGAGACCACAAACAAGCGCACCGAGTTGACGCGTGACCTGCAACTGGCCATCGTGCTGCCCGCGTTGGCGCTGGGTGTGGTGACCTTCGTGCTGCTGGGCTGGGGCGTGCGCCGGGGCTTGCGGCCACTGTTGCGCCTGGGCGGCGAAATTGCTGTGCGCGAACTGCACGACTGGCGGCCCCTGTCGCTGCAAAACGTGCCCGCCGAGGCCGTGCCGATGGTCGAGCGCATCAACACCTTGCTGGTGGACGTGCAGCAAAGCGTGGCCTTGCAGCGGCGCTTTGTGGCCGACGCCGCACACCAGTTGCGCACGCCGGTGGCCGGCATCCGTGTGCTGGCGCAGGAACTGCACCGTGAACTGGCCGCCGCACAGGTGGCCGACCCCGGCTGGCGCCCCTTGTTGACCGAACTCAGTGGTTCCACCGAGCGGCTGGCACGACTGATCACGCAGTTGCTGAGCCTGGCCGGTTCGGAAACGGCGCTGACCATGGACGCCGAGCATCGCCCGCAAGACATCGTGCCCCTGCTGCGCGAGGCCACCGAGCCACTGGTGTTGCAGGGCTTGCGCCAGGGCCGCAGCATTGAAATGCATGCACCGGCCGAGCCCGTGGTGGCACGCGCGCACCCCATCTGGCTGGGTGAGGTGGTGAACAACCTGCTCGACAACGCGCAGCGCTATGGCGGCCAGCACATCGTGATCACGGTGGCGCCGCTGCCGCAGGGCGGCGCGCAGATCACGGTGCAGGATGACGGCCCTGGCGTGGGTGCAGATCAGTTGCCGCGCCTGTTTGAGCCCTTCTGGCGTGGTGACAGGGCCGACATGCGCAACGACGGCGGCACGGGCCTGGGTCTGGCCATAGCGCGGGAAATCGTTGAAAGGCTGGGCGGCTCCATCACGGCGGCTTCAAGGCCTGACGTGGACGGCATGTGTTTTACCTTGCTCCTGGCGCCGTAGGCTGCTGCCTCTGGTTGGCACGGTGCGCGCGGCAATGCCCGCAAAAACAGGCCCGTGCGTTCAGTTGCCAAACGGCTTGCCGCGCAGCTTGAAGCCGGCCTTGATGCCACGTTTGTCAAACCACCCCTGGCGCATTTCCAGCGAATAGCGCACCGGTTTGGCGGAGCAGTGCGATGCCTCCGAGCGGGCGGCCATGTCGGCCAGGTTGACGATGGTGCCGTCGTCGGCGATGAAGGCAATGGTCAGCGGGATCAGCGTGTTGCGCATCCAGAAGCAGCGCACGCCGAGGTCGTCGTTGACAAAGAGCATGCCCTCGTTGCCAGGCATCTCGGTCCTGAACATCATGCCGGTGGCTTGCTGCGCGGGTGTGATGGCCAACTCGGCGCGGATCACGTGCATGCCGGCGGTGAGGTCAATGCTTGCCAGCCGGCCCTGCGGCCGGTCTTGCGCGCTGGCTGGCGCCGCAGCAAACAGCGCCGTGGCCAGTGCGGCGACCAGCCTGCGTGTCAGGTGGGAGGCAAAAGCGGGCTTGATAAAGATCATGAGCGGCATCAGGGGTTGAGATTAGATTATCCCGTTCCACGCCCACCCCCCGATGACCGCCGTTTCCACCGCCAAGCCCAGCAGCCCGCTCGCCGTTGTCGATGACCCGATCGAACAAGGCCGCTTTACGCGCTGGGTGGTTGGCGCGGCGGGCGAGAAACTGGCCGAGTCGTCGCTGCAATTGGCGGGCATGCATTGCGCGGCCTGCAGCGGCATCATCGAGGCGGCCCTGCTGCATGTGGGCGGCGTGCGCAGCGCCCGTGTCAGCGCGGCAGCCGAGCGCGCCACCGTGTGCTGGGACCCGGCGCAGACACGCCCTTCGGAGCTTATTGCCGCCGTGCGCCGTGCAGGCTATGACGCCGTGCCAGACGCCGCAGCGCCCGCCCGCGCCATGCGCCGGCAAGAACACCGTCAGGCCTTGTGGCGGCTGTTTGTGGCGGGCTTTTGCGCCATGCAGGTCATGATGATGGCCACACCGAGCTACGTGGCCGGGCCCGGTGATCTGGCGCCAGACCTGCGCCAGTTGCTGAATTGGGGCAGTTGGTTGCTGTCACTGCCGGTGTTGCTGTTTTCGTCAGGGCCCTTCTTGCGCGGCGCGTGGCGCTCGCTGCGCACACGCCGCATTGGCATGGACGTGCCGGTGGCCTTGGGCGTGCTCATCACCTTTGTGGCCAGCAGCGGTGCCACCTTTGACCCCGGTGGCGTTTTTGGGTCCGAGGTCTACTTTGACTCGATGACCATGTTCGTGAGCTTCCTGCTGGCTGCGCGCTACGTGGAACTGCAGGCGCGCCAACATGCGGCCGAAACGCTGGAAGCGGCCCTGGCCCGCCTGCCCGAAACCGCCTGGCGCGTGGGTGCCGACGGCAACGCCGAACCCGTGAGCGTGCAGCGTTTGCGGCCGGGTGACCTGGTGCGCGTGCCGGTGGGGCAGGCCTTTCCGGCTGACGGCGTGCTGGAGCAGGGGCAGACCCAGGCCGATGAATCCTTGTTGACGGGGGAGTCAGTGCCCGTGGACAAGGGCCCGGATGCCGAGGTGGTGGCCGGCAGCGTGAACCTGGGTGCGCCGGTGCTGGCGCGTGTGGTGCGTGTGGGCGGCGACACGCGCTTCGAGTCCATCGTCTCCATGATGCGCAGTGCAATGACACAGCGCCCGGCGTCGGCGCGCCTGGCCGACCGCTGGGCCGCACCCTTTTTGTGGGTGGTGTTGCTGCTGGCTGCGGGTGCGGCCGCCGCCTGGAGCGTGATCGACCCCTCTCGCGCCGTGTGGGTGGCCGTGTCGGTGTTGATCGTCACTTGCCCTTGCGCGCTGTCGTTGGCGGCGCCTGCGGCCATCGTGGCAGCGACGCGCGGGCTGGCACGCCGTGGCGTGCTGCTGCAACGGCTGGACGCACTGGAGACGCTGGCCCACGCGACACACTATTTCTTTGACAAGACGGGCACCCTCACCGAAGACCGCCTGCAGTGGCGCAGCACTTGGCTGCCAAAAGTTGAATCGGCTGCGCAAGCCAACAAGGAAGAGGCCCTGGCCGTGGCCGCCGGTCTGGCTGTGTGGTCGAGTCACCCGTTGTCAAAGGCACTGGCCGACGCCGTGCCGGCCTCGGCGCGGCGCCAAGCCTGGACGCACATTGAAGAAGTCGCCGGGCAGGGTTTGAGCGCCCAAGACAGCCAATGCCTGAACTGGCGCCTGGGCTCGGCCGATTGGGTGTGCACACCATCAGCGGCTGGCCAGGAGGGCAAGCCTTGGCCCGATGACGCGCGCGTCTGGCTTGGCTGTGAAGGCCGGCTCGTTGCGGCATTTGCTTTTGATGAAGTGCTGCGGCCCGGCACGCCAGAGGCACTGCAGGCCTTGCGCGCTGACGGTGTGCACCTGACCTTGCTCACTGGCGATTCGGCTGCGCGCGCCCAGGACTTGGCGCGCCGCGTGGGCTTGGACACGGTGGTAGCTGCGGCCACACCACAAGCCAAGCTAGACGCCGTGGCGGCGGCGCAGCGGTCCGGTCACCGTGTGGTGATGGTGGGCGACGGCGTCAACGACGCTCCGGTGCTGGCCCGCGCCGATGTCTCGCTGGCCATGGGGCAGGGGGCGCTGGTGTCGCGCAGCCATGCCGACGCCGTGGTCACGTCCAACCGCCTCACTGACGTGCTGGGCGCACGCCGCACCGCGCAGCGCACCTTGCGCATCGTGCGGCAAAACTTCATCTGGGCCGGGCTCTACAACGCGGTGTGCATTCCACTGGCATTGGTCGGCTGGTTGCCGCCTTGGGCTGCGGGCCTTGGCATGGCGTGCAGTTCGCTGCTGGTGGTGCTGAACTCCCTGCGGGCTGCCGGTGCAGGTGGCCGGGCCTTGGCAGTTGAAGCCCGTGCGGGCTTGGCGCGGCGCTGAAACCGTGGAAATCCTCTACCTCCTGATACCCCTGTCGGCCGTGTTGGTGCTGGGCATTCTGGCCATCTTTGGCTGGGCGGTGAACCGCGGGCAGTTTGAAGACCTGGAGCCCGAAGGTGAACGAATCCTGACAGACGACGCCGCATCTCTTGACACCGATCAAGTGAATTCCCATAGCCGCGAAGAAGAATCCCGCACCTGAGACCTGTTTGACGTAGCGAGGAGAGACCAGATGGCGAATATGGCCGCAAAGAGCGCTCCAGATTCCGGTGTGTACAGCGATACGGTCGTCCGACTGTTTGCGCTGGCCGCTGTGATCTATGGAGTAGTGGGCATGCTGGTGGGGGTGATCATTGCCGCCCAGCTGACATGGCCGGAACTGAATTTCGGCATCTCGTTCCTGAGCTACGGGCGATTGCGCCCCTTGCACACCAACGCAGTGATTTTTGCCTTCGGTGGTTGCACGCTGTTTGCTACCTCGTACCACATCGTGCAGCGCACTTGCCAGACACGCTTGTTTGCGCCGGCCTTGGCCATGTTCACCTTCATCGGTTGGAACATCGTCATCGTGGCTGCAGTGGTGACCTTGCCCCTGGGCATGACCCAAGGCAAGGAATACGCCGAGCTCGAGTGGCCCATTGACCTGCTGATTGCGGTGGTCTGGGTGTCCTATGCCATCGTGTTTTTTGGCACCGTCGGCATCCGCAAGGTCAAGCACATCTACGTCGCCAACTGGTTTTTTGGTGCCTACATCATTGCCGTGGCCTTGCTGCACATCGTCAACAGGGTCGCCATTCCCGTGAGCCTGACCAAGAGCTATTCGGTCTACTCGGGCGTGCAGGACGCCATGATCCAGTGGTGGTACGGGCACAACGCGGTGGGCTTCTTCCTCACTGCCGCCTTCCTGGGCATGATGTATTACTACATCCCCAAACAAGCCGGCCGCCCGGTCTTCAGCTACCGCCTGAGCATCGTCCACTTCTGGGCCTTGATCTTTACCTACATGTGGGCCGGCCCCCACCACCGCGTTGCCCGACTGGGCGCAAAGCGTGGGCATGGTCTTCTCGCTGATTCTGCTGGCGCCAAGCTGGGGCGGCATGATCAACGGCATCATGACGCTCAGCGGTGCCTGGCACAAACTGCGTGACGACCCCATCCTGAAGTTCCTGATCGTGAGCTTGTCGTTCTACGGCATGAGCACCTTCGAGGGCCCGATGATGTCCATCAAGACCGTCAACGCCCTGAGCCATTACACCGACTGGACCGTCGGCCACGTGCACAGCGGTGCGCTCGGCTGGGTGGGCCTGATCAGCATGGGATCTCTCTACTACCTGATTCCTCGCATGTTTGGCCGCACCACGATGTTCAGCGTCAAGGCCATCGAGACGCACTTCTGGATCGCCACCATCGGCATCGTGCTGTACATCGCCGCGATGTGGATCGCCGGCGTCATGCAGGGCCTGATGTGGCGCGCGGTCAACCCTGACGGCACCCTGGTCTACAGCTTTGTCGAATCGGTCAAGGGTTCTTACCCGTTCTGGGCTATCCGCTGGCTGGGTGGTGTTCTGTTCCTCGGTGGCATGCTGCTCATGGCTTACA
>CAZUKT010000204.1:7380-7915 GCA_964620975.1 uncultured Rubrivivax sp.
CTACCCGTACTACGTGGTGCGTCTGCTTGGCGGTTTGCTGTACCTGAGCGGCATGATCATCATGGCCTGGAACGTGTTCATGACGGTCAAGGCCGGCAAGGCCACCGAAGCCCGTATCCCGGCCGTGCTTGCCACGCCGGCACACGCCTGAACCCGTGACCAAGGAGAACACACATGGCTAATGCACATGCACCCACGGGTCACGAGAAGATCGAGACCAGCAACTTCCTGATGATCGTCCTGATCCTGCTGTCCCTGGTGGTCGGCGGGCTGGTCGAGATCGTGCCGCTGTTTTTCCAGCGGTCCACCACGCAGCCGGCAGAAGGCATCAAGCCCTACACCGCGCTGCAATTGGCCGGGCGTGACGTCTACATCCGCGAGGGCTGCTACAACTGCCATTCGCAAATGGTGCGGCCGTTCCGCTCAGAGTCGCTGCGCTATGGCGCCCTGTCCACGGCCGGCGAGTTCGTGTACGACCACCCCTTCCAGTGGGGCAGCAAGCGCACAGGTCCTGACCTGCACCGCGTGGGCGGCA
>CAZUKT010000205.1:0-5497 GCA_964620975.1 uncultured Rubrivivax sp.
GCTGCTGTGGGGCATGGCGGCCCCGCTGCTCTTTGTGCTGGCCGCTTGCACCACCACCACCACCGGTGCCGATGGCCGCGAAACCCGCGCCGCGTCCGAGCCCGCCGACCCCGAACGCCGAGCCCGCGTGCGGCTGGAACTGGCGGGCCTGTATTTCGGGCGCGGGCAGTCCGACACGGCACTGAGCGAAGTGCAGCTTGCCTTGGCAGCCAAGCCCGACCTGGCCGACGCCTATGCCTTGCGTGCACTCATCCTGGCCAGCCTGGGCGACAACGCGCTTGCCGAAGACAGTTTCAAGCGCACCCTGCAACTGGCGCCGCTTGACGGTGGAAGCATGCACAACTACGCCTGGTTTCTGTGCCAGCAGCGGCGTTTTGCCGATGCCGACCTGCAGTTCAGTGCAGCCGTGGCCTTGCCGCAGTACCGCGACGTGACGCGCACCCTGATGGCGCAGGGCGTTTGCCAGGCCCGCGCCGGCCTGTGGGCGCAGGCCGAACGCACGCTTTCGCGGTCTTTTGAGCTGGATTCCGCCAACCCGCTTACGGCTTTCAACCTGGCCGAAGTGCTGTTGCACAGGGGTGAACTGGAGCGGGCGCGTTTTTATGTGGCGCGCATCAATGTGCAGCCCGAGCAGGTGTCGGCGCAGAGTCTTTGGTTGGCCGCCCGCATAGAGCGGCGCATGGGAAATATCCAGGGCCTGCAAGACCTGGGGCGCAAGTTGAACGAACGCTTCCCCCAGTCCCCCGAAACCTTGTTGTTCGAACGTGGTCGCTTCGATGACTGATCCCCAGCCTGGCACTCCCACCGCAGGCGCCATGTTGCGCGCCGCACGCGAAAAACAGGGCCTGCACATTGCGGCGCTGGCAGCGGCCATCAAGGTGTCGCCGCGCAAGCTGGACGCGCTTGAAAACGACCGCTGGCACGAACTGCCCGACGCGACCTTTGTGCGTGCACTGGCTCAGACCGTGTGCCGCACGCTCAAGATTGAGGCGCGGCCCGTGCTGGCGCTGCTGCCCATTACCGGCGAGGTGGTGCTGGAGCCGGTAAGCAATGTTCTGAACGAACCCTTTCGTGACCGCCCCGGGCGCGACAGCGGCGGCTTTGGCTCTGCAGCCGTCAGGCCGATGGTGGGCACGGGCCTGCTGCTGCTGCTGGCCGCCGTGGTGGTGTACTTCTTGCCGGCCAGCCTGTGGTCTCCACGACCGGCCGAGCCGGTGGTGTCGGCTGTGCCGGCCATGGTGCCGGCCCCGCCCGGGGCGTTGCCGGCTTCGGCGCCAACGGCTTTGCCCGCGGCGGTTGGGGCTTCGGCGCCGCTCGGCCTTGCTGTGGCGGGCGCAGACACCGCAGCGTCTGTATCAACGATGTCGCCCGTCACGCCCCCAGGGCTTGTGGCAGCCCCCGGCGGCGCCGCCTCTGCGCTGCCCATGGCGGTGCCATTGGCAGCGAGGGCGGCTTTGGCGTCAACGGCGTCTGCGCCCAGCGCAGCGCTGAACGCATCCGTTCCCGTGGTGGCCAGTGCATCCGCCGGTGCCACACCGCGGGGTGTGCCTGCTGCAAGCCCGGTTGCCTCCGCCACAGGCGGCTTGTTGCAGGTGCGCAGCACGCAAGCCTCGTGGGTGGACGTGCGTGACGCGCGTGGCACTGTGTTGCTGTCTCGCACCGTGTTTCCCGGCGAGGCCGTGGGCCTGGACGGCGCCTTGCCGCTGCGCCTGACCATCGGCAACGCGGCCGCCACGCAGCTGAGCTTTCGTGGACGCGTGGTTGACATGACCGGCCGCGTGCGCGAAAACGTTGCCCGTCTTGAATTGCAGTGAAGCAGTGGCAGCGCCGCTGGTTACCGGGGTCCCCGCCATGAACGCACCCGAATCGATAGACATCATCGACGCTGCGGCGCCGGCACCGCGCCGCTCACGCCAGGCGCGTGTGGCCTGGGGCGAGCATGTCGTCACGGTGGGTGGCAACGCCCCGGTGCGTGTGCAAAGCATGACCAACACCGACACGGTGGACGCCATAGGCACGGCCATCCAGGTCAAGGAACTGGCGCAGGCCGGCAGTGAACTGGTGCGCATCACCGTCAACACGCCAGAAGCTGCCGAGGCTGTGCCCTACATCCGTGAGCAGCTTGACCGCATGGACGTGCACGTGCCGCTGGTGGGGGACTTTCACTACAACGGCCACCGTCTGCTGACAGACTACCCAGCCATGGCGGCGGCGCTGTCCAAGTACCGCATCAACCCCGGCAACGTGGGCAAGGGCGACAAACGCGACCGCCAGTTTGGCCAGATGATCGATGCCGCCGTCAAACATGACAAGGTGGTGCGCATCGGCGTCAACTGGGGCAGCCTTGACCAGGAACTGCTCGCCGAATTGATGGACCAGAACGCTCGCCGCCCGCAACCCGTGGACGCCAAGCAGGTGATGTACCAGGCCCTGGTGCAGTCCGCCCTGACGTCGGCCGAAGTGGCCGCCGACATGGGTCTGAAGCGCGACAACATCATCATCAGCTGCAAGGTCAGTGGCGTGCAGGACTTGATCAGTGTGTACCGCGCCTTGGCCCGCCGCTGCGACTACGCCTTGCACTTGGGCCTGACTGAAGCCGGCATGGCCACCAAGGGCACGGTGGCCAGTGCCACGGCGCTGGCTGTGCTGCTGCAAGAAGGCATTGGCGACCCCATCCGCGTGAGCCTGACACCACAGCCCAGCGAGGCGCGCACGCAAGAGGTGGTGGTGGCGGCCGAGATCCTGCAAAGCCTGGGCTTGCGCACCTTCAACCCCAGTGTCACCGCCTGCCCGGGTTGTGGTCGCACCACCAGCACCACGTTCCAGGAACTGGCCAAGCAGATCGACGACTTCCTGCGCGCACAGATGCCGCTGTGGAAGACCCGTTATCCCGGTGTTGAAAATCTCAAAGTGGCGGTGATGGGCTGCATCGTCAACGGCCCTGGTGAGAGCAAACACGCTGACATCGGCATCAGCCTTCCCGGCACCGGCGAGGCGCCGGCCGCGCCGGTGTTCATCGATGGTGAAAAGGCGCTGACCTTGCGCGGTGAAGGCATCGTGCAAGAGTTTCACAAGCTGGTTGAAAGCTACGTCGAGCGGCGCTTCGGCTCGGCCACTGCAGCGCATTGACGCTGCCGCCCTGACCAACCCCGTCGGCGCCAACACAGGGCGCCGGATCGCCGCGCCCTGAACACATCCCCGTACACCATGGCCGACCCCATCCAAGCCGTCAAAGGCATGAACGACATCCTGCCGCCCGATTCGGCGCGCTGGGAATGGTTTGAAGACACCGTGCGTGCGCTGATGCGCCGCTACGGTTACCTGAATATCCGCACGCCCGTTGTTGAACCCACGCCGCTGTTTGTGCGCGGCCTTGGCGAGGTGACCGACATCGTCGAAAAGGAGATGTACTCCTTCATCGACAGCATGAACGGCGACCCGCTGACGCTGCGCCCCGAAGGCACGGCCGGTGTGGTGCGCGCGGCCATTGAACATTCGATGCTCTACGACGGCGGCAAGCGCCTGTATTACATCGGGCCGATGTTCCGGCACGAGCGCCCGCAGCGGGGCCGCTATCGGCAGTTCCACCAGGTGGGCGTGGAAGCGCTGGGCTTTGGTGGCCCGGACGTGGACGCCGAGGTGATCCTGATGTGCCGCAGTCTGTGGCGCGACCTGGGGCTTTCCGATGTGCGCCTGGACATCAACTGCCTGGGCCAGAGCAGTGAGCGCAAGGCGCACCGCGAGGCGCTGATCCACCACCTCGACGGCGGCCGCGAACTGCTGGACGCCTAGGCGCAGCGCCGCCTGCACAGCAACCCGCTGCGCATCCTGGACACCAAGAACCCGGCCATGCAGGGCCTGGTGGAGGCCGCGCCCAGGCTCATGGACTTTCTGGGGGAGGCCTCGCTCAAGCACTTTGAAGGCGTGTGCAAGTCGCTGGACGCGGCCGGCCAGCCCTACCGCGTCAACCACCGCCTGGTGCGTGGCATGGACTACTATTCACTGACGGTTTTTGAGTGGGTCACCGACCGTCTGGGCGCACAAGGCACCGTTTGCGGTGGCGGCCGCTACGACGTCCTGGCCGAACTGATTGGTGGCAAGCCGGCACAAGGCATTGGCTGGGGCATGGGCATCGAACGCGTGCTTGACTTGCTGCAGCAGTCGGGCGTGCAGCCACCGGCAGTGGTGCCCGATGCGTACGCCGTGGTGCCATCCATTGACGCCTTGCCGCAGGCCATGCAGGTGGCCGAGGCGCTGCGCCAAGCCGGGGTCAGCGTGTTGATGCACGCCGCAGGCAAGGACGCCTGGGGCAGCATGAAGTCGCAATTCAAGAAGGCAGACGCAAGCGGCGCCCGCCACGCGCTGATCTTTGGCGACCAGGAGCTGGCGCAGGGCGTGGTGGCCATCAAGCCACTGCGCGATGCCAGCGCAAGCCAATCCACCCGCGCCCTGGCCGATGCTGCCACCTGGGCGCATGAACTCCGCACCGCATAATCGCGGACTTCTCCCAAAGCCCGCACGCAGCCCGCACCGATGGCCACACAACTTGACCTGCAAGAGCAGGAACAACTCGACGCGCTCAAGGCGTTCTGGAACAAATACGGCAACCTCATCACCTGGACGCTGATCCTGGTGCTGGGCGCGTTTGCCGCCTGGAACGGCTGGCAGTACTGGCAGCGTGACCAGGGCATCAAGGCCGGCGCCATGTTTGACGAACTCGAACGTGCTGCCCAGGCGGGCGATGCCGACAAGGCCGGCCGCGTGTTTGCCGATCTGAAAGAGCGCTTCCCGTCCACCGCCTATGCGCAGCAAGGCGGCTTGCTGGCGGCCAAGGTGCAGTTTGAAAAGGGCCAGGCCGACAACGCCAAGGCCAGCCTGGTGTGGGTGGCCGACAAGGCGCCCGACGAAGAACTGCGCACAGCAGCCCGTCTGCGCCTGGCCGCCGTGTTGGCTGAGGCCAAGAAGTACGATGAAGCGCTGAAGGCACTTGATGCCGCCACGGCGGCAGGCTTTGAAGCCTTGGTGGCCGACCGCCGGGGCGACGTGCTGGTGGCCATGGGCAAGCCTGCCGAGGCCCGGGTGGCCTACCAGGCTGCCTACAAGGCCATGGGCGAAAAGATTGACTACCGCCGCCTCATTGACGCCAAGCTCACCGCTTTGGGCGCTGCACCCGAAGCGGTGGCTGCACCGGCCGTTGCTGCCTCTGCAGGGGCCGTGCAGTGACGATGCGCAGTTGGGGGGCTTGTGGTTGTGCGCTGCTGCTGCTGGGTGCCTGCGCGGCAGACCGCCCCAAGCCCGCGCCGCTGGAGACCGTGGTGCCCAAGATCGCGGGCCGTCAGGTTTGGTCCGCGAATCTGGGTGGTGGCCTGCTGCCCTTTGTGCAGGCCCCGCGCGACGTGATCCTGGTGCCGGCCGTGCGCGACGGCGTTTTCTTCGTCGCATCGGCCGGCGGCGAACTGCGTGCAGTAGACCGGCGCGCGCAGCTTTGGCCAGAAGG
>CAZUKT010000205.1:5507-7888 GCA_964620975.1 uncultured Rubrivivax sp.
GGCCGGCGGCGAACTGCGTGCGCTGCAGGCCGACACGGGCGCTGAACTGTGGCGTGCCCAGGCGGGTAGCGCCATTTCGGCGGGTGTCGGCAGTGATGGCCGGTACACGAGCGTGGTGACACGTGGCAACGAGGTCGTGACTTTCGACAGCGGGCGCGAAGTCTGGCGCAAGCGCGTCCCGTCCAGCGTGGTGACGCCACCGCTGGTGGCGGGTGAACGTGTGTTCGTGATGGGGGTGGACCGCGCGGTGCATGCCTTTGATGCGGTAGATGGCCGCCGCCTGTGGACTCTGGAGCGGCCCGGTGAGGCGCTGACCTTGGCGCAGCCCGGGGTGCTGATGGCCTTCCGCAACACGCTGCTGGCTGGGCAGGGCCCGCGCCTGGCCGGCGTCGACCCGCTGCGCGGCACGGTCTTGTGGGAAGTGCCCATTGCATCGCCCCGGGGCACCAATGAAGTCGAACGCCTGGCCGACCTGGTGGGCCCTGCGCTGCGCCTTGGCGACAGGGTTTGCATGCGTGCATTCCAGTCGGCCGTGGGCTGCGCTGACGCGGCACGCGGCGCCACGCTGTGGTCGCGCAATGTCGGCGGCGCCAACGCCGTGGCCGGGGACGCCGAATATGTGTTCGGTGGCGATGCCAGCGACCGCATTTCTGCCTGGCGCGTGGCCACCGGGGACGTGGCTTGGAGCAGTGAAAAGTTCCTCTACCGAGGCCTGAGCGGCGCTATGGCCGTGGGCCCGGTGGTGGTGTTTGGCGACAGCGAAGGTTTTGTGCACTTCTTGTCTACCGCCACAGGCGATTCACAACTGCGCCTGCCCACCGACGGCTCGGCTGTGGTGGGTGCTCCCGTGCTGGCCGGCAACACGCTGCTCGTGACCACGCAGGGCGGCGGCTTGTACGCCTTCAGGCCCAATTGAACGGCGCACCCTGATGAAACCGGTCATTGCGATCGTCGGCCGGGCCAACGTGGGCAAGTCCACGTTGTTCAACCGCATCACCAAGAGCCGCGACGCCATCGTGGCCGACTATGCCGGCCTCACCCGCGACCGCCACTACGGCGACGCCCGGCTGGGCTCACGCGAATTCATCGTGGTGGACACCGGCGGCTTTGAGCCCGACAAACCCATCGGCGTGGTGGCCGAGATGGCCAAGCAGACACGTCAGGCCGTGGCCGAGGCCGATGCCGTGATTTTTGTGGTGGATGTGCGCGGCGGCCTTTCAGCGCAAGACCACGACATCGCCCGCTTCCTGCGCACGCAGCAAAAGCGTGTGGTCCTGGCCGCCAACAAGGCCGAAGGCATGACCGAATCGCCCTTGTTGGGCGAGTTTTTCGAGTTGGGCATTGGTGACCCGCACCCCGTCTCGTCGGCGCACGGCCAAGGCATACGCAGCCTGCTGGAGGCGGCGCTTGTTGACTTTCCGCACGACGAAGACGCCGAGCCCGAAGGCCCGGACCCCAACGCCCCGGTGCGTCTGGCCGTGGCGGGCCGTCCCAATGTCGGCAAGAGCACGCTCATCAATGCCTGGCTGGGTGAAGAACGGTTGGTGGCCTTTGACCAGCCCGGCACCACACGCGACGCCATCAAGGTGCCGTTTGAAAAAGATGGCCGCCGCTTTGAGCTGATCGACACCGCCGGCCTGCGCCGAAAGGGCAAGGTCTTCGAGGCCATCGAGAAGTTTTCTGTCGTCAAGACACTGCAAGCCATTGCCGACGCCAACGTGGTGCTGCTGCTGATCGATGCCACGCAGGGCGTCAGCGACCAGGACGCGCACATTGCCGGCTACATCCTCGAATCGGGCCGTGCGGTGGTGATTGCCATCAACAAGTGGGACGCCACTGACGAATATCAGCGCCAGACGCTGCAGCGTTCCATTGAAAGCCGGCTGTCGTTTCTGAAGTTTGCGCCTGTACTCAACATCTCGGCCATCCGCCGGCAAGGCCTGAACGCAGTGTGGAAGGCATTGATCCACGCCCACGCGTCAGCCACCATCAAGATGACCACACCGGTGCTGACACGCCTGGTGCACGAGGCCGCCGAACACCAGGCACCGCGCCGCGACGGGCGCTTCCGCCCCAAGATGCGCTACGCCCACCAAGGTGGCATGAATCCCCCGGTGGTGGTCATACACGGCACGTCGCTGGACCACGTGCCCGAGACCTACAAGCGCTTTCTTGAAGGCCGTCTGCGCGAGCACTACAAGCTCGTGGGCACGCCCATCCGCATTGAAATGCGTTCGGCCAGCAACCCCTTTGATACCAAGGCCGGCTGAGGCTATTGCCGCAGCCGCACTACTGGCATGGCCCCCTGTGATAAGGTGGCTGCCTTCTCCTCTTACTCAACACGGAGCATATCGTGAGCAACAAAGGCCAACTCTTGCAGG
>CAZUKT010000206.1:0-2011 GCA_964620975.1 uncultured Rubrivivax sp.
TCAGGCTGCAGGAAGGTCACCTACCCGTGCTCGATCAGTTCGGCGCATTCGGCCACGCTGCTGAGCATCTCGCCCGTGGCGATCGGCGTGTCGAGCTTGTCGCTCAGCCGGGCGTGGCCACGGTAGTCGTAGGCGCTGAGCGGCTCCTCGATCCAGACAAGGTTGTAGCGGTCCAGGATGCGCCCGGCACGCACCGCCGCGGCGAAGGTCCATTGCTGGTTGGCGTCCACCATCATCGGCACGTCGTCGCCCACGTGCCGGCGCACGGTCTCGACACGTTCGATGTCCTTCTTCAACTCGGGCTGCCCGACCTTGAGCTTGATGCCGCCCAGGCCGCGCTGCAGCGAGGACTCCACGTTGGCCAGCACCTCGTCGATGGGCGCCGACAGGTAGCCGCCGGAGGTGTTGTAGCAGGGCACCGAGTCGCGATAGGCGCCCAGCAGCTTGCCCAGCGACATGTCCGCGGCCCTGGCCTTCAGGTCCCACAGCGCCAGGTCGAAGGCGGCGATCGCCTGCACCGTGACACCCGTACGCGACACCGAGGCGCCCATCCATGCCAGTTTCTCCCACAGGCGGCCGATGTCGCGCGGGTCTTCGCCCACGAGCTCACCGGCCAGTTCCTGCGCGTGCGCGAACAAGGCGGCGCTGCCGGCACGCAAGGAGTAGCTGAAGCCGAAGCCACGCGCCCCGTTGACCGTCTCGATGTCGGCCGTGAGCAGGGCGACGTGGGAGACGGGCCGCTGCCGGCCCGTCAGGACCTTCGCGTCGCTCACGGCCCTGGCCAGCGGCACCTGGTACAGCGAGACCTCGACCTGCCTGATTCGATCCATGGGTGGAGCCCCTCCTGGCCACGCGGCGAGCCGGGCCACTGTCAATCGTCCTCGTAGTTCAAGCCGCCCTTGCGCTGGCGCCAGGCAATGAACGCCAGTGACGCGAGCGCAAGCGCAATCATGCCGGCCGAGATCGGTCGAGTCAGGAACGGTGTCAGGTCGCCCGCGTCGTAGGTCAGCGCGCGCCGCAGGTTCAGCTCGAGCAGCGGGCCCAGGATGAAGCCGAGCACCAGGATCGCCATCGAGAAGCCCAGGTACTCCAGGATCAGCGCGACGCCGCCGAACGCCAGCATGACCCAGACATCGAACACTTCGTTGTCGGCGGCGTAGGTGCCGATCACCGTCAGCATCAGCATGATGGGCATCAGGAAGTGGTGCGGGATCAGCAGGAGGCGCGGGAAGATGCGCAGCGTGGCCACCTGGAAGATCAGCACGAAGATCGTCGCGAACAGGTACGAGGCGTAGATGTCCGAGATCACTTCCGGATGCTCGCGGAACAGCAGTGGCCCGGGCTGCAGGCCGTGCACCATGAAGCCGGCGATCATCAGCGCCGTGACGGCGTCGCCGGGAATGCCCAGCGTGAGCAGCGGCAGCAGCGAGCCCCCCACGTTGGCGTTGTTCGAGGTCTCGGAGGCCCAGATGCCCTCGATGCTGCCCTTGCCGAATTCCTCGGGGGTCTTCGAGCCGCGCTTGGCCACGGCCCACGCGACGATGCTGGACGCCGACGCACCGATGCCCGGCAGCACGCCGATCCATACGCCGATGGCGGACGACCGGAAGATGTTCCAGAGGTTGTCGCGCACCTCGCGCAGCGTCACGCCCAGGCCCTTCATCTCGAGGTCGAGCACGACCTTCGTGGGCCGGCGCGCCACCTCGCGCACGATCTGCGCGACTGCGAACAGGCCGACTATGACCGGCAGGATGCCGAAGCCGCCGGTGAGGTTGATGTTGCCGAAGGTCAGCCGCGGGGCGCCGTCGATCGGCGCCAGGCCGACGACACCGATGGCCATGCCCAGCAGCACGGCCAGCAGGCCCTTGATCGCATTGCCGCGCGACAAGGAGATGACCAGCAACATGGCCATCACCGTCAGCACGGTCATCTCGTACGGCCCGAACTTCAGCGCGACCCTCGAGATGAGCGGTGCCAGCGCCACGAGCGCCAGCAGGCCCAGGATGCCGCC
>CAZUKT010000206.1:2021-7875 GCA_964620975.1 uncultured Rubrivivax sp.
CCCGCAAAATTGGCGAACACACCCGTGCCCAGCGCCTTAAGCGGGAACCCCTTCCTGGACAGCGGATAGCCGTCGAACGTCGTCGCGATCGACGACGGATTGCCCGGGATGCGAAGCAGCGTGGCAGCGAAGAGCCCGCCGCACATCGCGCCGATGTAGACCGACGTGAGGAAGCCGATGCCGATGCCCGGCGCCAGGCCGAAGGTCACCGGGAGCAGCACGGCAACGCCGAGCGTCGCGTTGAGGCCGGGGAAGGCGCTGAAGAGGATGCCGACGACCGACCCGAAGGCCAGGAGGCCCAACATGCCGGGATTGAACAGTATGCCGACCGTGCTGTGCCAGAAGAGTTCGAACATGCTGCGGCCTAGTTGATGAACCAGACGCCGGTCAGCGGCACGGCCAGGCCCCGGAACAGCAGCCAGCCCAGCAACGCCGTCAGGGCGATCGAACTGGCCGCGAAGACGAGCAGCGCGCGCATGGATCGCTTGCCGAGCAGCGCCATCGCCACGGTCAGGTAGATCGCGGTGGCGTTGGAGAAGCCCAGCAGGCCGAAGATGGCCACGTAGCCCATCGCGGCCGCGACGAAGACGGTCGCGAGGATCCAGCGCTCGCCGCCGCCTGCAGCCTCTTCCGCCTCGGCCTGGGCCTGCGCGGCAGCGCTGGCCGTGGCACGCCGCGCAGGCACGAACGCCAGCACCGCGCCGAGGATCGCCATCCCGATGCCGATCAGAAAGGGGAAGAAGCCCGGCCCGACGTCACCCAGCGTCTCGGGCGCCTTGAGCATGCGCCCGTACCAGGCCAGCGCAAGGCCGCCGGCGGCGAATGCCAGGCCGGACAGGCGGTCCTTGCGCGGGCGAAGGGCGCGCTCAGTTGCTACCGGACTTGATGATTTCCGAGACAAAGTTGAACTCCTCGTTCAGGAACGTGGCGGCCTGCTGGCTGTTGCGCGGCGCCAGCGATGTGCCGCTGCGGGTCATCTCGGCCTTGAACGACTCGTCGGCGGCCACCGCTGCCATCGCGCGATCGAGCTGAGCCTTGAGTTCGTCCGGCAGGCCTTTCGGGGCATAGAGCGTGAAGGTCAGCGGGAAGCTGACGGGCATGCCCTGCGCCGTCGCGGTGAGCCACTTGGGCGCGGCCACTTCCGGGTTGCGGTTGAACACCGCCAGGACCTTGATCTCGCCGGCCTTGTCGTACTGCAGGGCCGTCACCGTGGTGAGCAGGGCGATCTCGGTCTGCTCGCCCAGCAGCGATGCCAGTCGGTCGGCCTCGGTGCCTGCGTCGACAACGCGCACCGTGTTCTGCAACCACTTGGCCGTGGCCTGACCAATGACCTGTGTGGTGCCGCCAAGCTGGCTGGCGAGCTTAAGCTTCCCGGGGTTCGCCTTGGCGTAGCTCAGCAGTTCGGCCAGTGTCGAGTACGGCGCGCTCTTCTTGACCGCCAGCACGTTGTTCACTTCGCTGATGGTGGCGATGGGCGTGAAGTCCCTGAACGACAGCGGCGAGCGGCCGAACAGATGGGCCGTGTGCAGCAAGGCGTGGAACAGCAGGAAGGTGCCGCCATCGGGCTTGGCCGTGGCCACCGCGTTGGTGGCCACGCCGCCGCCGCCGGCGGTCTGGTTGACGATCACCACCGGTGCGCCGAGCTGCTTTTCCAGGTGAGCCTTGACCGTGCGGGCCACCAGGTCGGTGGACCCGCCGGGCGAGGCCGGGACCATGATGCGGATCTCCTTCGTCGGCCAGGCCGCGAACGAGGACGGCGTGGCACCGATCCCCAGCGCGGCGGTCATCAGGGCCACGACGGTGCGGCGGGACGGAAGGTGCAGGAAGATGGACATGGGGGTCTCCTTGGGCTGACAGGGGTGGATGGGCAAGGGCCGTCAGGGCAGCAGGTCGCGCTCCGCAAAATCTCCGACATCGGGTTGCGCGTCGACGAAGCGGTGCTGGAAGTCCTTGATGTTGAAGACAACGACGACGGTCTCTTCCTCGAGCGCGAGCGGGGAATGCTTCAGACCCTTGGGGATGGTCACGCCCTCGCCCTCACGCAGCTCTACGTGGCCGCCGCCTTCGATGTCGATGCGCAGACCACCCTTCCAGATGAGCCAGCCCTCGTCGCCGTTGAGGTGTTCGTGCCAGGGGAAGCGGCCGGTGACGCGGGCGATGCGCACGTTGTAGCGCTGGTCAAGCTGGATGACGTTGAAGTTGGTCCGGGGCGGGTGGCCCTGCAGAACCTGCTCGATGTTGAACTTCCTTGGCGCGGAGTCGGCGCTCTTGCTCATGGTGGCTTCAATCCGATATGTAGTTGGCCCCATGTGCGGGGCGTTCCCATTCGACCAGCGGTGCGCGAAGCGCTTCGAGCGCCTGCTCGTCGAGTTCAACACCCAGGCCGGGGCCGTCGGGGACGTGCAGGCAGTTGTCGCGATAGACCACCCGCGACTTGACGACGTCTTCGCGGTACAGGATGGGCCCGACCGGATCGCCCGCGTAGTGCAGCTGCGGAATCACTGCGCCCAGGTGGGCGGTGGCCGCCGTGCCGATGCTCATTTCCTGCGTCGTCGAGATCAGGCACTTGAGCCCCGCGCTCTCGGCCAGGTCGAACAGCTTCTTGGCCTGGTAGATGCCGCCCGACTGGATGGTTATATTGAAGACGTCGACGGCGCCGGCCCTGATCATGCGCATGGCCTGCGCCGTGGACGAGATGTGCTCCGAGATGTCCACACGCACATGCCTGCGCAGCTCGGCCATGCCCTCGTAGTCCTCGTGCCAGCTGGGGCTTTCCAGGAGTTCGAAGTCGAATTCCTTGAAACGGTCGTAGATGCGAAGGACATCGCGCCAGTGGTGGTGCGACTGGAAGTCGAGCGCCTTGAGCTGGATCGTGCTGCCGAACCGCTCGCGCACCTTCCGCAGGAAGACCTCGTCCTTCCCGAAGTCCACGCCGACATAGCAGCGAAAGCGCGTGATGCCCTCGCGGACGAGCTCGTCGATGTAGCCCAGGTAACGTTCGTGATCCGACTCCTTCTTCGTCTGGAAGATCGGATAGGTGATCTCCAGCTTGTCGCGCACCTTGCCGCCGAGCAGGTTGTACACGGGCGTCCCGAGCCCCTTGCCCACCACGTCGTAGAAGGCCATCTCGATGCCGGCGGCAATCTGCGACGGCACCGAGAACGGCGGGTACGTGTTCGCATAGCGGAAGTACGCCGGCATGTTGGCGTAGAGCCGGGCATGCAGGCTCGCGATGCCGAAAACGTCCTGGCCCAGCGCCACCTTCTCCAGGCCCGTCTTGACGGCCTCGATGTCGGGCATGTACATGCGGTAGCAATCCAGGTCGGAGATCTCGCCGATGCCCGTGATGCCGCTGTCGGTGCTGAGCCTGAGCACGATGTGCGAGCTGATAGCGCCCGTCCTTCGGCGCGTCTGCACCGGCGTAAGTTCGATCCCGGTCACACGTATCGACATGTCCGTACCTTTCATGGATGAGATGTCGGCGCCAACGTCGCGCCCCACGCTCGCAGGATCGCCTCGAGCTCGGCTCGCTCCCGATCGTCCAGCCGCACGAGGCCCGGGCTTCGCACAGGGACCACGGGCAACCCCAGCATCGCCATCGCCTCCTTCACACCCGTGACGTTGGAGCCCCCGCCATGGCGCGCACGCATGGACTCGAAGGGCGCGATCTGGTCGACCAACCGGCGCGCCTGCTGATAGTCACCCGCGTCGAGCGCAGCGTGGATGGCCAGCGAACGCTGCGGCGCGACGTTGACGAGGCCGGAGGTGAATCCTCGCGCGCCCAGGGCATGGAACGGTGCCGCCCACGATTCCGCTAGGCCGCAGACCCAGGTCACGTCGGTCTCCTGGCGATGGCGCAGACACTCGGCGAAGAACATGAGGTCCTGGGTGGCGAACTTCACACCGACGATGTTCGCGTGTGCCGCCAGCGCCGCCAGGCTCGACGGCGGGGCACCGGCCGATCGCAGATAGGCGACGACCGGCAGCGGGCTCGCGTCGGCGATGGCCCGGAAGTAGTCGATCTGCGCCGACGGTGCGGCAAACGGGTCCACCGGGTGGTGAACCATCACCGCATCGGCACCGTGCCGGGCGGCAAACCGCGCGCGCTCGACGGCCTCCGGTATCGAACGCCCGACCGCCACCGTCAGCACGGCCCGCCCCGCGTTGCCGTCGATCGCAGCCACCTGCACGGCATCCAGTTCCCCTGGCGCCAGGGCGAAGAACTCGCCGGTATTGCCGCCCGAGACGATGTTGTGGACGCCGGCCATCGCCATGCGCCCGACCAGCGCGGCCGTCGCGGTGGTGTCGATGTCACCGGCTGCGGTGTACGGCGTGACGTGCACGCCGGACACACCGCGCAGCGCCCGCTCGACGCGCGAGCGCGTCATGCCGAAGCCTCCACGAGCCGGCTTCCAAAGGCAAGGCGAAGGTGGACCTGGCCCGAGCGTGTGATGTGGGCCTCCATCGCCTTGGCCGCACCAGTCGGGTCATGCGCCGCGATGGCATTGAAGATCGATACGTGCTCGTCGAGCGCAAGGCGGCGCTCGCTCGCGTCGGCCAACAGCGTGCGCCGCGTGGCCAGGTCATACATCTCCTGGCCCTCGATCAGGCGCGTGAGGTACGAGCAACCGGACGCGACGTGTATCGCACGGTGGAAGGTCGTGTTCAGCCGCATCAGCGCGGCGCGCTTGCCCGTGCCGGTGGCGCTTCGCATGCTGCCGACACAAGCCGCCAGGCTCTGCAGGTCGGCGGGCGTGATCCGTTCGGCGGCAAAGCGCGCCACGATGGACTCCAGCGAGGTACGGGCCAGCCACATCTCCTGCGCCTGTCCGGCGCTGAACGTGACGAAGATGCCGCGGCGCGATTTCGTTACGACCAGACCTTCCACCTCCAGGCGCCGCAGCGCCTCTTTCAGCGGCGTGGTGCTGATCCCGAGTTCGGCGGCCACCGCCCGCTCGTTGAGCCGTTGACCGTTGCCGAACGCGCCCGAGAGGATGGCGCCGCGCAGACGCTCGTGGACATGTTCACGCAGACTGGTCAACGTGAGATCGTCCAGGGGTCGCAGCTTCTGCACGGCGACGGGGTTTGGGGCGTGGCTTCGCATGGTTCGCCCGACGTTTCCGCCGGGTCATTGGTTGGGCCATGGTAGGCACGCCGATCTGATATATCAAGCATCACGAGCCGGGTGTTTACCCGGCGGGCACGGAAACGCACGCCCGTGTCTCGATACGGAGGAGGCCATCCCGTTGGGTGTTGTCGGCCCTGGTGTTTGGTCAACGTTTGAGCGACCCCAGGCGCAGTCATTCAGTGACTACGATCCCACGCCGGGCCTTGGGAATCTCGCTGAACGCGAGGCGCGTGTCTCTGATTACTACATTGCCGGGGAGGTTCTCGAGCCACTCCGCACTTGGTGTGCGCCAATACTGGGCAGCGACAATCGCCGAGATTTTGGGCGCGCGCCAGGGGCCAGTGCTGGTGACGGGCGACTTCATCAGTGCCGAAGAAGCGCTGGCCCGTGGCCTGGTCAACCGCGTGGTGGATGCGGCCGACCTGGACACGGCGGTGGAAGCGCTGGTGGGCCGCATCGTGGGCAAACCGCGTGTGGCACTGGCGCTGGGCAAGCAGCTCTTTTACCGGCAGCTTGAAGTGGGCATCAACGCCGCCTACACCGACGCCAGCCGCACCATGGCCAGCAACATGATGGACGCGTCGGCGCTGGAAGGCGTGCAGGCCTTCATCGACAAGCGCAAGCCTGAATGGAAGGCTTGAACCTGGCATGACAGTGGCCTGACGTACGCTGGCGCCAAACCAGTGCGGCGCCTGCTTGTGGCGGGCAGCCTGTGTTGCGTAGGGG
>CAZUKT010000207.1:0-7871 GCA_964620975.1 uncultured Rubrivivax sp.
CCATGGCGCCGGCACCCGCCCCCAGCGCGCCGGCGCTTTCTTTTGACGTCACCGAAACCAGCTTTGAAGCGGCGGTGCTCGAGCGCTCGCTCCAGGTGCCCGTGCTGCTGGATTGCTGGGCGCCCTGGTGCGGGCCGTGCAAGTCACTGGGCCCGGTGCTTGAAAAGGTGGTGCAGGCCTACGGCGGCCGCTTTGTGCTGGCCAAGCTCAACACCGACGAGGCACCGCAGCTCAGCGCCGCGTTGCAGTTGCGCAGCATCCCGCTGGTGGCGCTGTTTGTGGGTGGCCAGATGGTGGACCAGTTCACCGGCGCCTTGCCTGAAGGCCAGGTCAAGGCCTTCCTGGACAAACACCTGCCGCCCGACGTGTCGCCCGTGGACACGCTGCGCGCCCAGGCCGCCGAGGCGCCTGACGCCGACACCGCCGAAGCCTTGCTGCAAGAGGCGCTGGCCGTGCAGCCCGGCCACGCCGAGGCCACGCTGGACCTGGCCGAGCGGCTGATCAACCGGGGCGCCCTGGGCGACGCCCGCACGCTGCTCGACGGCCTGCCGGCCGAAGCGCTGGGCCGCCGCTATGAAGCGCTGATCGGCCGCATCGAGCTGGCTGCCAACAAACCCGAAGGCGACGCGGTGGCGCTGGCCGCACGCGTGGCGGCCAACCCCAAGGACTTTGAAGCGCGATTTGGGCTGGCGGCGCTGCAGGCCTTTGAGGGCGACTTTGGCGCGGCTTTTGACCAACTGCTGGAAGTGGTGCTGCGCGACAAGGCGGAGCAGCGTGAACGGGCGCGAAAGCAACTCGTGGAATGGTTTGATGTGTGCCCTGACGCCGCCACGGTGAGCCGGGGGCGGCGCTATCTGGGCATGTACCTCAACTAGTCGTACGCCGGACGGCTGGCGCCGCCGTCATACGTCTGCTCGTTCGAACGAACCGGCTTTGCCGGTCGCTCAACTCGCGAGCAGGGCAGGGGCGCTTAACTTTGGCCTGAAAGCAGTTCGGCGTTGCCACCGGCTGCGGTGGTGTTGACCGTCACGGTCTGCTCTGCGCAAAAGCGGTACAGGTAGTGCGGGCCACCGGCTTTGGGGCCGGTGCCGCTCAAGCCTTCACCGCCAAAGGGCTGCACGCCCACCACGGCGCCGATGATGTTGCGGTTGATGTAGACGTTGCCCACTCGCGCCGTGTCGGCAATGCGCTGGGCGCGGCTGTCGATGCGCGTCTGCACGCCCAGCGTCAGGCCATAGCCCAGTGCGTTGATCTGGCGCACCACCTCGTTCACGTCACCCGTCCAGCGCACCACGTGCAACACGGGGCCGAAGATCTCTTGTTGCAGGTCGGCGATCTGGGATATCTCAAACGCCACCGGCGCCACCAGGCGCGGCCCTGTGCTCTTGACGGGCGTTTCACCCAGCAGGCGCGCCTGGCCACGCAAGCGCTGCACGTGGGCGGTGACGCCGGCAAGAGCCTCGTCATCAATGAGCGGGCCCACGTCGGTGGCCAGGTGGGCCGGGTCGCCCACGTTCAGCTCGGCCAGCGCGCCTTGCAGCATTTCAATCAGGCCGTCGGCAATACTTTCGTGCACACACAGCAGGCGCAAGGCGCTGCAGCGCTGCCCGGCGCTGCGAAAGGCGCTTTGCACCACGGCGTCTATCACTTGCTCGGGCAGCGCGGTGCTGTCCACCACCATGGCGTTCAAGCCGCCGGTTTCGGCGATCAGCGGCACGATGGGGCCGTCCTTGGCCGCCAGGCTGCGGTTGATGAAACGTGCCACCTGGGTGCTGCCGGTAAAACAAACGCCCGCTGTGTGCGGGTGCGCCACCAATGCGGCACCCACGGTGTCGCCGTTGCCGTGCAGCATCTGCAGCACCTCGGCGGGCACACCCACGCTGTACAACAAGTCCACAAAACGGCGCGCCACGGCGGGTGTCTGCTCGGCCGGTTTGGCCGCCACGGTGTTGCCCGCCACCAGCGCAGCCACCACCTGGCCGGCAAAGATGGCGAGCGGAAAATTCCACGGGCTGATGCACACAAACACACCCCGCCCGTGCAGACGCAGCACATTGCTTTCGCCGGTGGGGCCGGGCAGCACATGCTCCTTCAACCTCTCTTCGGCCAACACTGCGTAGTAGCGGCAAAAGTCCACCGCCTCGCGCACCTCGGCAATGCAGTCACCCAAGGTCTTGTGCGCTTCTTTCACCAGCAGGCCGCAAAACTCGGGCAGGCGCGCTTCCAGTGCGTCGCCCGCACGGCTGAGCATGGCGGCGCGTTCGGCCACGGGGCGGGCGCTCCAGGACACAAAGGCGGCATGCAGGCGCGCCATTGCCGAGGCCACGTCTTCGGCTGACGCCATGGGCACGGCCTCCACCTGCGCCGTGGCCACCGCCGCGTCGAGCGGCGCGCGCATGGGCAAACAGGCCAGGTCCACACCCATGGAATTGGCGCGGCCCGGGCCAAACAGCGCCACGGGCAGCGGCAGCACCATGGCGTCGGGCGGCGCCAGGGGTGAAGCCAGCAAGGCCTCGGGGCTGACGTTTTCATCGGCCAGCTGGTGCACAAACGACGAGTTGGCGCCGTTTTCCAGCAGGCGGCGCACCAGATAGGCCAGCAGGTCCCGGTGCTCGCCCACCGGGGCGTAAACGCGGCAGGCGATGCTGCGGTCTTTGAGCACCTCGCGGTGAATGCCTTCGCCCATGCCATGCAGGCGCTGCAGCTCAAAGGCCGCGCCTGCCTTGCGTGCCAGTTGCACGATGGCGGCAATGGTGCCGGCGTTGTGGCTGGCAAATTGCGGGTAGATCACGTCGTGGTGGCTGATCAGCCGCGCCGCGCAAGCCAGGTAAGAGATGTCGGTGTGGCGCTTGTGTGTAAACACCGGGTAACCCGGCAAGCCGGCCTCTTGCGCACGCTTGACCTCGCCGTCCCAATACGCGCCCTTCACCAGCCGCACCACAAATTTGATGCCGTGGCGGCGCGCAATGGCGGCCACTTCGTCCACCAGCGCCAGGCCACGGGTCTGGTAGGTCTGCAGCGCCAGGCCCAGGCCGTGCCAATGGGGAAACTGCTGCGCCACACGTTCGGCCAGCACGTCCAGCAGGTCCAGCGAAAGCTCCAGCCGCTCGCACTCTTCAGCGTCTATCGCCAGGTTGATGTTGGCCGCTGCGGCTGCCTCGACCAGCGCCCACACACGCGGCAGCAGTTCGGCAAACACGCGCTCACGCTGGGCGTCTTCGTAACGCGAGAAGAGCGCGCTGAGCTTGACCGAGATTTCGTCCCGCCCCTGTGGCCCGGCACCCGCTTCGGTGGGCCCGGCAGCGATGACGGCAATGGCACGCTGGTAGGCGGCCAGGTACTCGGCGGCGGCGGCTTCGGTGCGCGCACCTTCACCCAGCATGTCAAAGCTGAAACGCAGGCCGGGGGCCTGCTTGCGCTGGTTGTTGGCTTCACCAATGGCGTCGCTGATGGTGCGGGCGTACACAAACTGCCGCCCCAGCAGCTGAATGGCGCGCACCGTGGCCGCCACCACGGTCTTGGCGCCCAGCCGCTGCAGCAGGCCTTGGGTGCCGTCGGCATCGGGCAGGAAGCGTTTGGACAGCGCGATGGCACTGGCCGACAGGCTGGCCAGCATCTTGTGCGGGCCTTCGCCGCCGCCCGCTTCAAAGTCGGCGCGGCCCAGTTGGTCGGCCGTCAGGGCCACGGCGGTTTCGGCGTCGGGCACACGCAGCAAGGCTTCGGCCAGGCGCATCAGGGCCAGGCCCTCGGCACTGGAAATGGGGTACTCACGCAGCAGCGATTCCATCGCCCAGAACGGTGCCGGC
Source organism: uncultured Rubrivivax sp. (assembly GCA_964620975.1). Lineage (GTDB taxonomy): Bacteria > Pseudomonadota > Gammaproteobacteria > Burkholderiales > Burkholderiaceae_C > Rubrivivax. The sequence goes on from CAZUKT010000207.1 coordinate 3,807, forward strand.
GTGGCGCGTGCACCTTGCACCCAGGGCCGCGCGGCGGCAATGACGGCGGGCCAGTCGAGCTGCCCTTGAAGCGCGGCCAGCGACGCCACCACCACCTCGGCCTCGGCACGGTAGGGGAAGGGCAGGCGTTGCCGCTGCGGCTGCTGCGTGAAGGGCATGAAGGGCGTGGCGTTGGGCATGGCGCGACCTCGGGTGGAGAAGCTGCGCAGCTTATGCGGCCTGGGGCCGCACCGGATTCGGGATTCAACGGGTTCAACGGAGAATCCTGCGCCATGCACACCCCCGACGGCGCCACGCGCGCATCCCACATCGACCGTGGCCTGGACACCATAGACCGCCGCATCCTGCGCGTGCTGCAGGCCGACGGCCGCATCAGCAACCTCAAGCTGGCCGAAGAAGTGCACCTGTCGCCCACGGCCGTGCTGGAGCGTGTGAAACGCCTGCACCGCGACGGTTTCATCCTGGGTTATGAAGCGCGCCTGAACCCGGTGAAGCTGGGCGCCGGGCTGCTGGTGTTTGTGGAGATCTTGCTCGACCGCACGGTGCACGACGTGATGGACACCTTCAAGGCCGCTGTGCAGGTGCGCCCCGAGATCCTGGAAGCCCACCTGGTGGCCGGCGGTTTTGACTACCAGCTCAAGACCCGTCTGGCCGACATGGCCGCCTACCGCGACTTCCTCGGCAGTGTGATCTGGACCCTGCCCGGTGTGCGCGAAACCCGCACCTACGCGGTGATGGAAGAGGTGAAAAGCAGCTCGCTGCTGCCGGTGTAGCGGCGTGCGCGCGGATGTGATCCAGGTCACGCTGCGCACCGGCGATTTCAGGGTAAACCCGCACTTTTTGGGCTGGCGGGTCTACAGTCTGGAGGTCGGCCCCACCGGGCCGGTGAGAAGGGCAAAACCGGTGAAAACCGGCGTCGCAAAGCTTCCGGGCTAACGCGCTACCCAGCGCCACGCCAGCGGGGCTGCCGGCAACCCAGGCGCCACAAGCGCCCGCCGAATCTTCTCTTTGCGAGGTCTTACCCAGACATCGAAAGCGAAAGCAACATCATGTTCAAGCATCAACACCACACCGAAGCCCAAACTTCCTGGGCCGCCTGGCAAGGCGCCACCGCCAGCCACACGCAACTGGCCGAAGCCACGATCACCGTGGTCGTGATTGCCTACTTTGTGAGCTTCCTGCTCGGGCAGTTGCTGTTTGGGTAGCGGCTGACGGCGCCCGGCACACCGGCGCAACCGGTGTGCGGCTTCAACGCCTTCAGCGCCCCCAACCCCCTCAACGCACGCGGATCAGCGTGTGCCGAAGATCGCCGTGCCCACGCGCACCAGCGTGGCGCCTTCGGCCACTGCGGCCTCCATGTCGGCGCTCATGCCCATGGACAAGGTGTCCAGCGCCAGGCCGCCATCGTTGACGGCCCGCAGCAGCGTGCGCAGCAGGTGATGGGGCATGCGTTGCGCGGCCTCGTCCACGGCAGGCTCGGGGATGCTCATCAACCCCCGCAGCCGCACACGGCTGGCAGGCAAAGCCGCTACGGCGTGCGCCAGCGCCGGCAAGTCTTCGGGCGCGACGCCGCTCTTGCTGGCCTCGCCGCTGACGTTGACCTGCAAACACAGGTTCAGTGGCGGCAGCCCGGCTGGGCGTTGCTCGGCAAGCCGCTGTGCGGTCTTGAGGCGGTCCACGCTGTGCACCCAGTCAAAGGCCTCGGCCACGGCGCGTGTCTTGTTGCTTTGCAGCGGGCCAATCAGGTGCCACTGGATGCCCGGCCGCAAGTCAGCCAGCGCATCGATCTTGGCCAAGGCCTCTTGCACGTAGTTTTCACCAAAGGCACGCTGGCCGGCGGCAAAAGCTTCACGCACGGCTTGCTCGTCAAAGGTCTTGCTCACGGCCAGCAGCGTCACATCATGTGACAAGCCCGGGCCAACCGGCGGCCCGGCCAGCGTGCAGATGTTGGCATTGCGCCCGGCCCGGGCGCAGGCGGCGGCAATGCGGTGCCTCACTTCTTGCAGGTTGTTTGTGATGCTGCCCATAATGGCTGCGAGCTTAAACCTTGCCGTTTAGGTGCTGGTGCACCCCGCACCCGCGCACACTTGCCCACCCATGGACATCACCCAGCTGCTGGCCTTTTCGGTCAAGAACAAGGCCTCTGACCTGCACCTGTCCGCCGGCCTGCCGCCGATGATCCGGGTGCACGGCGACGTGCGGCGCATCAACGTCGAAGCGCTGGACCACAAGATGGTGCACGCCATGGTGTACGACATCATGAACGACGCCCAGCGCAAACACTATGAAGACACGCTGGAGTGCGACTTCTCGTTTGAGATCCAGGGCCTGGCGCGTTTTCGCGTCAATGCCTTCAACCAGAACCGCGGCGCGGGCGCGGTGTTCCGCACCATCCCTAGCAAGATCCTCACGCTGGAGCAATTGGGTTGCCCCAAGGTGTTTTCCGATCTGGCGCTCAAGCCACGCGGCCTGGTGCTGTGCACCGGTCCCACCGGTTCGGGCAAGAGCACCACGCTGGCGGCCATGGTCAACCACCTGAATGAAAACGAGTACGGCCACGTGCTCACGGTGGAAGACCCCATCGAATTCGTGCACGAAAGCAAGAAGTGCCTGATCAACCAGCGCGAGGTCGGCCCCCACACGCTGAGCTTTTCCAACGCACTGCGCAGCGCACTGCGCGAAGACCCTGACGCCATCCTCGTGGGCGAAATGCGCGACCTGGAGACCATTCGCCTGGCACTCACGGCGGCCGAAACCGGCCACCTGGTGTTTGGCACGCTGCACACCAACAGCGCGGCCAAGACGATTGACCGCGTGGTGGACGTGTTCCCGGCGGCCGAAAAAGAAATGGTGCGCTCCATGCTGTCTGAATCACTGGTGGCGGTGATCTCGCAGACGCTGTGCAAGCTCAAGGACGGCACCGGCCGTGTGGCCGCGCACGAAATCATGATCGCCACCTCGGCCATCAAGAACCTGATCCGCGAAAACAAGATCGCGCAGATGTACTCCAGCATTCAAACCGGCCAGAGCCTGGGTATGGTGACACTGGACCAGAACCTGTCCGACCTGGTGCGCCGCAACCTGGTGTCACCGGCCGAGGCGCGCGCCAAGGCCAAGATTCCCGAGAACTTCCCTGGGTGAATGTCAGCCCCAAGCTCACTTCGTTCGCGCCCCCCGAGGGGAGCGCAGGCCGCTTGGGAGCGGCCCGGCGCTGGCCTGCGATGATTCGGCGTAATTGAGCGGAGCAACACATGGAACGTGACCAGGCATCCAAATTCGTCAACGACCTGCTTCGGCTGATGGTCAGCCGCAATGGCTCTGACCTCTTCCTCACGTCTGACTTCCCGCCCGCCATCAAGGTAGACGGCAAGATCACCAAGGTCAGCCCGCAGCCACTCACCGGCCAGCACACGCTGGCGCTGGCGCGCGCGGTCATGAACGACAAACAAGGCGCCGAATTCGAGCGCACCAAGGAATGCAACTTCGCCATCAGTCCGCAGGGCGTGGGGCGGTTCCGCGTGAATGCCTTTGTTCAGCAGGGGCAGGTGGGCCTGGTGTTCCGCACCATTCCGGCCACGCTGCCCACCATTGACGGCTTGGGCCTGCCCAAGATCCTCAAGGAAGTGAGCCTGACCAAGCGCGGGCTGGTCATCTTTGTGGGCGCCACGGGTTCGGGCAAGAGCACCTCGCTGGCGGCCATCGTCGACTACCGCAATGAAAACAGCTACGGCCACATCATCACGGTGGAAGACCCGGTGGAATTCGTGCACCCGCACAAGAACTGCATCGTCACGCAGCGAGAACTCGGCATCGACACCGACAGTTGGGAAGCCGCACTGAAGAACACCCCGCGCCACCCACCCGACGAAATCCTGATGGGCGAAATCCGCGACCGCGAGACCATGGAACACGCCGTGGCATTTGCCGAAACCGGCCACCTGTGCCTGGCCACGCTGCACGCCAACAGCTCCAACCAGGCGATTGACCGGGTCATCAACTTTTTTCCCGAAGAGCGCAAAGCGCAGGTGCTGATGGACCTGTCGCTCAATATCCGGGCCATGGTGT
>CAZUKT010000208.1:0-7852 GCA_964620975.1 uncultured Rubrivivax sp.
GCTGCGCGACGCCAACCCGGCGCACATCGCCGCGCTGATGCAGCCGGTCGCCATGACCATTCCTTGCCGCGATGACGCCGACGGCGTGGCCCGCGCAGCGCAAACCGGCCCGGTGTTTGCCGTGGACACCGCAGACGGCCACTTGCACATGCGCTACACCGCCCGCACGCGCAGCATTGAATGGGCCGCAGACGCCGCCACGCGCGCCGCCGTGGCCGCCTTGGAAGCGCTGCTGGCTGGCGACACCGTGGGCGTGCAACGCACACGGCTGGTGCCCGGCATGGGCCTGCTCAGCCACAACGTGCTGCACGACCGCAGCGGCTTTGACGACGACACCGCGCAGCCCCGGCTGCTGTACCGCGCCCGCTACCTGGACCGCGCCGCGCTGCCGCCGGCACCCTGGTGAAGAGCCCATGAAACAAGGAGCCTGAAGCCATGGCGCACTGGGTCACCGTCTGGCGTGCGGCGCAACTGGTGGGCGTGCCGCGTGGCACGCTGCAGCAGCGTGTGCGCTCGGGTGAACTGGCCCTGGCCGACGGCCTGGTGTCCACCGAATCGCTGCTGCGCCTGTATCCGCAGACCGAGCTTGAAGGCACGGGCATGCTGGAGCGCGTGGTGCAGATCCGCGACGAATCCTTTGGCCGCCGCCTGCGTGAACGCTTGCTGCCCAGCCAGGAGGTGCTGGCACAGCGCCTGTTCACACAAAGCCAGGAACTGGCCGACATGCAACGCCACCTGCAGCGCTACCACGCGCTGGTGCTGCAGTTGCGCACGGCGCTGCAGGCCCTGGCGGCTGAAGAACCCAACCCCAGGCTGCTCGAATTGCAAGCCCAGCTGAACGACGGGCTGGCACGGGCACTGGCCACTGAATCCGTCGATGTGCTGGACGTCATGGACGACATGCTGAAGGTGGTTTCGGCGCAGGTCACGTTGCGACCCAGTGGCCACCAGTTTGTGGTGGAAGGCCACGACACGCTGCTGCAGGCCGGCATGCGCGCCGGGCTGAAGCTCAACTACGGCTGCGGCAACGGCAGCTGCGGCATGTGCAAGGTGCGTGTCACGGCCGGCCAGGTGAGCCGCACCATGCACACCGACTACCCGCTGTCCGAGCAGGAAAAGGCGCAAGGCTACGTGCTGACCTGCGCCCACACCGCCGCCAGCAGCGAGCTGACGCTGGAAACACTGGAAGCCGCCGGCCCCGCCGACATCCCCACGCAAGACATCGTGGCCACCGTGCGTGCGCTGCGGCCGCTGGCGCCCGACACGCTGCTGCTGCACCTGCAAACACCGCGCACGCACCGGCTGCGTTTTCTGGCCGGCCAGTCGCTGACCCTGGCGGCTGCGGGCGCGGGCGCGGGTGCAGACGACATGGTGGCCGAACACGCCATTGCCAGTTGCCCCTGTGACGACCGCAACCTGCAGTTCTTCATACCGCGCGACGCCAATGACGCATTGGCCACGCACCTGTTCAGCGGCCGCGTGAAGGCCGGCGACGCCATCAGCCTGCGTGGCCCGCACGGCCAGTTTGTGCTGGCCGAGTCCACCCATCCGCTGGTGTTTGCGGCCTGCGACACCGGCTTCGGGCCCGCCAAGAGCCTGATCGAACACGCGCTGTCGCTGGACGCGGCGCCCAGCATCACGCTGTACTGGCTGGCCACGCGGCCCGACGGCCACTTCATGGCCAACCAGTGCCGCGCCTGGTCAGAGGCACTGGACCCGTTCGAGTATTCACTTTCCACCCATGCCAACGTGCGCACCGGCGCGTCCGAAATGGCCACGGCCATACGCGCCGACCTGTTTGACATCGACTGCGCCTACTACATTGCCGGCCCGGCCGCGTTTGTGCACGAGTTGTGTGCCGACCTGGCCGCCGCCGGCGTGCCGCAGGCGCAAGTGCACGCCCTGGAGATGCCATGACTTGCAGCTGCAAAGCCAGCCCTGCCTCCACGCCCGCACCAGCCGCCGCCGATGAAGCAGCTGCCGGCTGCAGCGGGGGTGAATCGTTTGCGCTGCGTGTGCTGGGCGACGACATGGCGCCCGAGTTCGAACACGGCCACATCATCATCGTCGAGCCCGACGGCGCGCTCAAGCACGGCAGCTACGTGCTGGCACAAGCTGGCGGCGAATGGGTCTTCAGGCAGCTCTGCCGGCGCGGTGAAGGCTGGGTGCTGCATGCCATCAACCCCGAGCGCCCTGACCTGCATGACCAGCCGCTGCCCGACCTGGGCGCGGTGCACGGCGTGGTGATACAGCGCGCCGTGCCGGGCCGCCGCAAGCTGACGCGCTTTTACACCTGAACCTCGGCACACCCCTGAACGCCATGCCTTACTACGTCTACGCCGTGCGGCCCTTTGCGCAGTTGCTGCAGCTTGCAGAGTTTGCCGCCTTCGCGCCCGCGTCGGCCCACGCCAAGGCGGCCCGCACCGCAGCGCCCGCCGAGCCAGGCTTGCGCATCCGCGTCATGTTTGCCGACACCGCGCTGGCCGCTGAAGACCTGTTGCTGGCCGTGCGCGAGCCCGGCCCCACAGGTGACGAGTGAAGCGGCCGCAGCGGCCGCCACTGCGCTTGTGAACACGCACTGAACGCCGCATCTGCGCCCGATGTCTGCCACATGAGCGTCCCACCCAACGCATCCAACCCATCCGGCGCGCCACCGCCGGCGATGCCGTCGTTCTGCGACAGCGACGCCGCGTGCGTGTTTGCCAAAGCCCTGCTGGCGCGCGCCGCCACCTGCACCCTGGTCAGCCGGCGCGACGTGGCCGAGCGCAGCCTGCTGGAATGCCCTTCACCCGTGGCCCGCACCAACTGCGGCACGCTGGCCGCGCTGCTGCACGAACGTGCACGTTTTGCATTGCGCCTGCCGCTGCCAGGCCGCCCGCTCACGCACATGCAGGCCCTGCGCCTGCAATGTGGCGGCCTGCAGGCGCTGCAGCAGCAGCTTGACGCCACCGGCACCGACGTGCACAGCATGGTCGGCCGGAGCCACAGTCACTTTGGCAGCCTCACCGACTTGCCCTGGGCCACGCTGGTGCCCGCGCTGGTGGCTTGGCAGCCGCGCAAGCGCAGCAGCGCGGCGCCGCAATGAACCACACCGCGAACACCACGCAGGCCTCGCCCTCGGCACTCGCTGCACTGACGGCCGCCGTGCAACACAACTGCGACATCGCCGACGCACGCCACGCCGCCGACATGCCGCTGTGCACCTACCTGCTGCAGATGCGCGACTACTACCGCTGGTGCCACGGCCTGCCCTTCGGCGCGCCGCTGCCACGTGCCGACATCGGCCGCTGGATCGCAGCGCGTGAAGCGCTCTGGCAGGCCGTTGAAGAGCAAGAGCTGCAGACGCTGCCGATGGCAGGTTTTGCGCTCGGCCTGGACCCCTTTGACGTGGCCACCGTCAACGAGCGGCTGATGCCGCTGGGCCTGGTCTACGGCGCCGGCCTGGTGGGGCAGGACCGGCCGGTGTTCTTTCTGGGCCACTTGTTCGACACCACCCCTCGGGACGGCTTGCAAGTGCTGAGCGCTGGCCAGGAACTTGCACGCTGCCTGCTGGCGCCGCCGGCCGTGCTGGCCCCACATGGTGCGCGGCAGGCTGTGCTCTTGCGGCGTGAGTCACTGGCGCGCTGGGGCTGGGAAAAGTTCGAGGCCTTTTCGTTGCGGCCCACCGAAGGCACGGCGCTGCACGCGGCCGTGCACGCCTACGGCCTGCACCTGGGCTTTGACGCCGCGCTGCCACGCTGGCTGCTGGAGCAGAGCGAACTGGTGGTGCTGCACGAGTTGGGTGAACACCGGGCCGGCCAGCAACTCGGGCCCGCATGGGCGGCCATGCGCGTGGCGCTGCCCACGCGCCGCGCCGACCTCTTTGCACGTGCCGTGCGCGACCACATGGCCGACCTGGCGGTCACGCTGCCCACCTTGCTGCAGCGCGGCGCCGACGCCAGCCTGCACGTGTGGTTTGCCAGTTTTGACGGCACGCGCGAGGCGCTGTTTCCGCAGCTCAAGGCCGCTTACCAGGCATGGCGCCAGGGTGACGGCGGCGCCGCGCTGCAGCGGGCCACCGACACCGGCCACCGCCATTTCAGCGCGCTGGCGCAGGCAGCCCTGGCGCTGCACCTGCGGCACGGTGACGCCGCCGGGGCGCAGATCGAAGCCTTGTTCAGCGCGCCCGCAGCGGTCTGCTTGACCTGAAACGCGCGCAGCGCGGACGCTTGGCAGCCACTCACCGCCGCGCACGCGGCGCTGCCGTGCGGCGTCAGGGCAAGGGCTTGCGCAGCGTGATGGCACCACGCACCTGGCCAGGCCCGTAGCCCGTGGCCTGGTCGGCCGGGTACAGGGCCTGGAGCCTGGCGGCCACGGCCGGGCTCACATGCTCGGGTGTGCCATGGCACTGCAGGCACAGGCCAATGGTGGGCAGGGCGCGGATGTAGCGCTGCACGGCCACGCCGTTTTCTTGCGTGACCTCGGCGCGCTCCAGCCGCGACGGCGGCTCGTGGGCAGCCACGCGGCGGTCAAAGTCTTGCAGCGCAGCGCGCTCCCAGGCGTCGGGCACGGCCTTGGGGTTGCGGTTGCGCAGGCTCACGCGGCGGATGGCCCAGCCCGATGCGGCCGAGGCGTTGCGCGCCATCACGGGGGCTTGCTCCTGGCACACCGCCACGGCGCCTTCAGGGCCGCTGCGGTCCATCTCCTGCTGCAGCACGGCCAGCAGCTTGGGCGGCACGGCCATGGCCACTTTGCGCGCTTCGTCCACCCAGGGTGCTGAGGCTGCAGGCGCCGTGGACGCTGCTGCAGCACCACTGGCCAGCGGCGACGGCGACGGTGCCTGCTGCACTGCGCAGCCGGCCAACACGCCAGAAACAAGGGCCGCACAGACCCACAGCAAAGTCTTCATTCGCGCTCCGACTGCCACAACATCAGCTTCAGCATGGCCACCGAGCCGGCCATGATGCCGGCCACCGCCAGCACCGAGCCCATGGCCAGCGTGGACAGGCCCGACAAACCCTGCCCCACGGTGCAGCCCACGGCGGTGACACCGCCAAAACCCATCAGCACCGCGCCCAGCAACTGGTTGCCCAGGTCGGTCATGGACGCAAAGCCTTCCCAGCGGAACTTGCGCGAGGCCACGGCGTACACCGCCGACCCGGCAATCACGCCCACCACGCTGGCAATGCCGAAGGTGGCATGCAGTGAGGTGTCGGTCCACATCATCAGCAGTTCAAGCGTGTAGGCCAGCGGCGCCACAAAGCTGAGCGATTCCAGCGTGCGTGTGTTGGTGGCGAAGTACACCGTCTCCAGCGTCTCGGCGTTTTCGCCGTAGCCCAGGTGGCCGGTGACGTACCAGCCCGCCACCACCAGCAGCCCCAGCACCACGGCGCCACCCATCTGCAAGGCGTTGGCACGAAAGCGTTTGTCCTTGAACACAAACACCGCCAGCGCCAGCACCACCGCCGCCGCCGTGGCCCACAGCGCCGTGGCCGGTGCCAAGCCCGTGCTGCGGGCCAGCGCGGTGGCCAGGCTCTGGTCGGCCCAGCCGCGCTCGCCCAGGTTGATGCTCACCGGGTCCAGCAGCGTGGCGCGCCACTGGCCAAACACGCCCTTGAGCGTCATGTAGGAAGACAAACCCAAAAACACCAGCACCACCAAGGACCGCACGCTGCCCCCACCCAGCCGCACCAGGTTCTTGTTGGCGCAGCCGCCGGCCAGCGTCATGCCCACGCCAAACACCGTGCCGCCCACCAGCAGAGAAAGCCACGGCAGCACCGGCCGCTGCGCCACCGACTTGGCCAGATCCACCTGCCCGGTGGCCGACAGCACCGTGGTACCGACGATGGCCACCGCAATGGTCAGCAGCCACATGCGCATGCGGCCCCAGTGGCCCATGTTGACGATGTCGGACAGTGCACCCATGGTGCAGAAGTTGGTCTTGTTGGCCACCAGGCCAAAGACAAAGGCCACGGCAAAGCCGCCCCCGATGACCAGCGAGCTCAGGCTCGCAGCAGTGCTACCCATGCGGTCTCCTCAAGGCCCGGCGCTGCGGGGCTTGGCCGCAGCACTCTGTCAGGCCGGCTTCAGATGAACAGGCAGACGTCGGTCTCGCCAGCGAACTTCATGAACGTGGCCGCGCCGCCGTATTCAATGCCGTCGATGAAGTCGGACTTCTCGAAGTCAAACAAGTCCACCGTCATCTGGCATGCGATGAACTTGACCTCGGCTTCCTGGCACAGGTCACGCAGTTCGGTGAGCGATGCCACGCCCTTTTTCTTCATCTTGTCCTTCATCATGGCCGTGGCCATGGCCTGCATGCCCGGCAGCACCGACACGATCACCGGCATGGGCACGGGCATGGGCATGGCCGGGTTGGCCAGCGGGCTGATGGCAATGCCGCTCAAGTCCTTGCGCAGCAACTGCAAGCCGTAAAAGGTGAAGAAAATCTGCACCTCCCAGCCCAGCGCGGCGGCCGTGGAAGCCAGGATCAGCGGCGGGTAGGCCATGTCCAGCGCACCCTTGGTGGCGATGATCGCCATCTTCTTGGTGGCCATGGCTCAGCCCTTCTTCAAGAAGAACACGTACTTGCCACCCTCTTGGCCCGACTCCAGCAGGTCGTTGCCGGTTTGCTCGGCAAAGGCCGCCATGTCGCACACCGAGCCCGGGTCGGTGGCCACCACACGCAGCACCTGGCCGGGTGTCATGTCGTTGAGCGACTTCTTGGTCTTCACGATGGGCAGCGGGCAGGCCAGGCCTGAGGCGTCAAACTCTTTGTCAAATTTCATGTGTGTCTCCGCAGCGGGCACGGTGCCGCCAGCTTGCGCATTAGCGTTGTTCGGGGCCTGCAGCGTCTATTCCCGCAACGGGTGATGGCCCATAGCCCATTTGGGTAGTGGGGTCTGTCCCGGGGCCGTGCGCACGGCCGGGCCAACGGCGGCGGCCCCGTCGGCATTCACCCGCCCGTGCGGTCCAGGTAGCGTTTGCGCCTGAAGACCACGAGCAGCACCGTTGCCACCGCCGCCATCAGGCCCAGGGCCAGCCAGACACCACGCGCCGAATGGATGAGCGGCAGGCCGTCAAAGTTCATGCCAAAAAAACCCGTGATCAGGTTCAGCGGCAAGAAGATGGCGGTCAGCACCGTGAGCGTGCGCATGATGTCGTTGGTGCGGTGGCCCAGCGCCGAAAAGTGCATCTGCACCGCCGTCTCAGCGCTTTGCTCCAGCCGGCGCACGTGGCTGAGCACACGCTCCACGTGTTCTTGCACGTCGCGTGAACGAACACGCAGCAGTTCGCGCTCGCGGCGCGCCACCAGATCGGGCTCGTCGGGCCATTCGTCGAGGGCGTCTATCCATTCCTGCACGGCGCTGCGTTGGTCTTCGCAGGTGTCTTCCAGCATGTGCAGCGTGTTGCGGGAGTCGAGCAGGATCTTCCAGTCGTCAAAGCGGCTCTTGGGGTCGAGCAACTGCTGCTGCAAGTAACCCAGCTGCCGGGTCAGCAGGCGGCGCAGGTCAAGGTAGCTGTCCACCATGTGGTTGACCATGCGCAGCATCAGGTCGGCCGGGCTGCTGGGCAGCCGTGCCGTGCCCCGGCCTTCAGCGCCGCTGGCCAGGCCGGCCAGGCGCCCGGCAAAGTGGTCACGCACGGCGCAATCCGTGGGATGCACAGTGATCAGCACGCGGTCAAACACCGCAAAGCCCACCGGGCTGGTGTCGATGCTGGCCAGCGCCTGGCGCGCCGTGGCAGCGGTGCCCGTGCTTTCGTCCACGAACATGGCCGCCGTGCCGGCGCCCGCAGCCAGGCGCCGGAAGACCATCAGGTCATACCACGAGGTGTAGTCGTAGTGGCTGGGCAACTGGTTGTTGAGCAGGTC
>CAZUKT010000209.1:0-7842 GCA_964620975.1 uncultured Rubrivivax sp.
GCCAAGGAGCGCAAGGTGCTGGCCATTGGCAACGTCATCAACACCCAGGACAAGTATCCCGACACGGTGGTGGCCAGCGCGCTGTGGAACATGGAGCCCACCATCAATGCGGCCCTGGCGGCCGTGAAGGCAGGCGCCTTCAAGGCTGAAGACTACGGCCACTACTCGAACATGAAGTGGAAGGGCAGTGAACTGGCGCCCATCGGCACCTTTGAAGGCAAGGTGCCCAAGGCCGTGGTGGACAAGGTGCGCACACGCACCGCCGAGATCCTGGCCGGCACGTTTACCGTGAAGGTGGACGACGGCCAGCCCAAGGGCGGCGCCAAGTAAGGGCCCGGCTGCGCACACCCCCCGCGTTAGCGGGGTGCAGGCGGTGCAGGCCCGTTTTGGCGTGCACTTGAGGTGTGGCTTGCGGGATTGACCCGCCCGCAGCGTTTGCCTATCTTGGGTGCCCCTGCGCCGCCGCCTGGCCGCGTTTCCACATAAGCCGGAGGCTTGCCATGCTGAAGAACCTTGCCAAGACCGTATTGCTGGCCAGCCTGGCCATGTGCGCGGCGGCCGCGTCGGCCGCCACGGCGGTGGCCACCTACACCTTTGACGGCACGCTGGCGGCCGCCGAGGCCGGCGCACCGGCACTGGTGGCGATAGACCCGCTGGCGCAAAACGCCTTTGAGACGGCGGTGGTGTTTGGCAACAGCCAGACCGTGTACCGGTGGTCGGGCAGCGGCACCGACAGTGCCCTGAACGCCGGCCTGATGCTCGACGCCACGGGCCTTGTGTCCTACGACAACTACTCCATCGAACTCGTCTTTGAGTTCTCTGAACTGGCGCAGGCCGGTGGCGGCTGGCGGCGCATCGTGGACACGCAAAACCGTGTCTCCGACAACGGTTTCTACGTCGACCCCGACAACTTCCTGGAGGTCTTTCCCGTGGTCATCGGCACCACGGCCTTCACCACACCGGGCTTCCACAGCGTGGTGATGAGCAACTTTGTCGTCAATGGCACGCGCGAGGTAAAAGCCTACCTCGACGGCAGCCTGCAGCTCAGCTCTGACACCGACCAGCTCAACCTCGACAACGCCAACAACCCCGGCCATCTGCTGCACTTCTTCGTGGACAACTTCATCGTCGCGCCCAACGAGATTGCCAACGGCCGCATCGCTTACATGCGCATCTATGACGGCGTGCTGATCCCCGTGCCCGAGCCGGGCTCGTTGGCCCTGCTGGCTCCAGGCCTGGTGCTGGTGGCCTGGGCCGTGCGCCGCCGCCGCCATGCCTGAAGCCGCTGCGCCGGCAGCAGTGGCCGGCGCCGTGAAGGCGCTGTGTTTTGACATCTTCGGCACCGTCGTTGACTGGCGCAGTTCCATCATCGGCGAAGGCCAGCAACTCGGCCAAGACCTGGGTCTGACAGTGGACTGGGCGGCTTTTGCCGATGCCTGGCGCGCCGGCTACCAGCCCGCCATGCAACAGGTGCGCAGCGGTGAATTGCCGTGGACTGACATCGACGGCCTGCACCGCCGCATCCTGAACGGCCTGCTGGCCGAACGCGGCCTGGCACTGGCTGAAGCCGAGGCCGCCCACTTCAACCGTGTCTGGCACCGGCTGCGGCCCTGGCCCGACAGCGTGGCCGGGCTGCTGCGCTTGAAGGCCGGCTACACCATCAGCACACTGTCCAACGGCAACATGGCGCTGCTCGTGAACATGGCCAAACACGCAGGCCTGCCCTGGGACGTGGTGCTGAGCGCCGAACTGTTTGGCCACTACAAACCCGACCCCGAGGTCTACCTGGGTGCGGCGCGCCTGCTGGGCCTGGCGCCGGCTGAAGTGATGATGGTGGCCGCCCACCCCAGCGACTTGCGCGCCGCCGCAGCGTGTGGCTTGCGCACCGCCTACGTGGCGCGGCCGCTGGAGCGTGGCCCCGGTGGGCCCATGGAAGCCTGGGCCGAGGGTGAATTCGACCTGGCCTGCAGCAGCTTCAACGAGCTGGCCACGGCGTTGCGGGTGCGCTAGAAAACCAGCGACCAGAGGATGGCGCCGGTGAGCACCAAGGTCAGCGCCACGCCGTACAGCAGCGACACCAGGCACACCCGCAGGACGCGCCAGAAGCGGCCGCCGCCGTACACGCGCTTCAAGGCCATGAAGCCGTACACCGGCACGGCCAGCACGGCCAGGCCGGTGAGCCAGGTCTGATCAAACAAGCTCAGGGCCAGCACCGCAAACCAGAAGGTGTGCAGGTGCAGCGCAAACACCAGGTGCTCGGTGTAGTGCAGCCTGCGGTTCCAGTAGACCAACTTCTGGAACAAGGCAAACAGCGGCATCATCAAAAACATGGCCGCGCCCATGTTGGACACAAAACGCTCGCCCAGCGCGCTGGCTTCTTTCTGCAGGCCCTTGGGGTCGACGTCCAGCCGCCGCTGCAGCCGCTTGCACGCCCATTGAGGCAGGCTGGTGCAGTAGAAGACGCCGTTTTTCATGCCCGCGCCGGTGCCGTCGCCGAAGGTGAAGATGCTGTATTCACCCTTGCGCAGGTCCATGTCGCCGGGCATGTTGAATTCGATGCTGGTGCCGGCCAGTGTGCGCAGCAGCAGCAGCACCAGCAGGCTGATGGTCAGGTACAGGCGCAAGGGCAATACAAAGTGCTTGCGCTGGCCGGCCAGGTAGCGCACGGTCAGCTCGCCGGGCTTCAGCAGCAGCAGCTTCAGCGTGCGCCACAGCGCGCCTTCGGTGCTGAAGTAGGCGCCGCCCAACTGCTGCACAAATTCACCCAGGCGCGGTGCACGCACCCGGCTTTCCTGGCCACAGGCGGGGCAGAAGTTGGGTACTGGCACGTCAAAGGCCTGGCCGCAGTTGGCGCAGGCCGTGGGGGGCAAATCGGGTGTGGGCAGGCGTTTCATGCCATCAGCGCCAGCAGCCAGGCTGCGGCCAGGGTCACGGCCAGCAGGGTCGTGTAAGTCACGCTCATCACCAGCGCGCGCACCAGGCGCGGCAGCCAGCGGCCGCCATAAACACGCCCGCCGGCCAGCAGCGTGTACACCACCATCACCGCCGCACCCAGCCAGACCAGCGGCTCGGGGCTGAAGCGCATCACGGCCAGGGCGATGAACCAGAACGCATGCAGGTGCAGCGCAAACACCAGGTGCGCGGCGTAACGCAGGCCGCTGCCCAGGTTGGCCAGCATCAGGCACAGCGCAAACAGCGGCAGCAGCACAAACATGACGCCACCGAAGTTGGCCACGACACGGTCATTGGCCAGCCTGACCTTGTGCAGCAGCGTGCGCGTGTCGGGCGCGGCGCGGGTGCGCAGTTGCTGGCACACCCACTGCGGTATGAAGTCGCACTGGAACACGCCGTCACGGATGCCCAGGCGCAGCGGCGGTGCGCTGAGCACCAGCGTGGGCAGCGGCCCCTGCTCGGCCGCCAGCACGGCGGGCCCATCCAGGCCGCGCACCACCTCGACACCGCCCACAAAGCGGGCCAGCAGCAAGCACACCAGGCTGATGCTCAGGTACAGCCGCAACGGCAGCACGTAGTGCTTGCGGCGGCCGGCCAGGTACAACACGGTCAGTTCGCCCGGTTTTGTCAGCAGCAGTTTCAGCGTGCGCCACAGCGCGCCTTCGGTGCTGAAGTAGGCGCCGCCAAACTGCTGCAAGAACTCCATCACCCGGGGCGGCTGGACGTCGGTTTCTTGCCCACAGGCGGGGCAAAAACGCGGCCGCAACGCGCCCAGCCCGTGGCCGCAATTCAGGCAGGCCGCCGGCAACGCCGCGGCAGGCATGGACGTGGCCGCGTGCGGCGCCACCCGTGCCTGCGGTGCAGCAGCCAGGGGGGCATGGGCGGCATTGGTGGCGTGAGTGACAGTGGCGGCGGGCGCGGCGGGCATGGGGCGGCACGGTAACGCAATTGCCGGTGGCGGGTTGGTGCGCGTTGGGCCGGTGGAGGGGGCGGCGTGGGCGATGAAAGCCAAGTGGTGCTGCAGGTGGCGCTGCTGGTGGTGCTGGCAGGCAAGGCCAGCGCATGCCACAGAATCACCGCATGCCAGCCGCCGCCACCCCCGCCCTGCGCCTGCGGGGCATCACCAAGCGCTTTGGCAGCCTGGTGGCCAACGACGCCATCTCGCTGGACCTGGCGCACGGTGAGGTGCTGGCCTTGTTGGGCGAAAACGGCGCCGGCAAGAGCACGCTGGTGAGCATCCTGTTTGGGCACTACGTGGCCGACGCCGGCAGCATCACCGTCAACGGCCACGCGCTGCCGCCGGGCCAGCCCCGGGCGGCGCTGGCAGCAGGCATTGGCATGGTGCACCAGCACTTCACGCTGGCCGACAACCTGAGCGTGCTCGACAACGTGATGCTGGGCACTGAAAGCCTGTGGCAGCCCTTTTCGCGCCGCGCCGCCGCGCGCCAATGTCTGCTGGACGAAGGCGCGCGCTTTGGCTTGCAGGTGAACCCCGACGCGAAGGTGGCCAGCCTGTCGGTGGGCGAACGCCAGCGCGTGGAGATCCTGAAAGCGCTGGTGTCCTTTGGCACAAAGGTCGGCGCCCGCATCCTGATCCTGGACGAACCCACGGCCGTGCTCACCCCGCAGGAAAGCGAGAGCCTCTTTGCCACGCTGGCGCAGATGGTGGCGCAGGGGCTGAGCATCGTCTTCATCAGCCACAAGCTTGACGAAGTGCTGCGCGTGAGCCACCGCATTGCTGTGCTGCGCGCCGGCCGCCTGGTGGCCACGCTGCCCGCAGCCGGCGCCAGCAAGGCGCAACTGGCCGAGGCCATGGTGGGCCGCAGCGTGGCCCCCGCACGCCGCACGGCGCCGCTGCAGGCCGGCGCGGTGGTGTGCGCCTTGCGTGGTGCGCAGGTGGGCACGCGCTTGCGCGGCGTAAATCTTGAGGTGCGGGCCGGTGAAGTGGTGGCCGTGGCCGGTGTTTCGGGCAACGGCCAGGCCACGCTGGCCGACGTGTTGTGCGGCGAATGTGCGCTGGACGCCGGCACGCTGCAGGTGGCCGGCCACACGCTGCCGGCCCTGCCGCGCGCCTTTGTGGATGCGGGCGTGGCCCGCGTGCCCGAAGACCGCCATGCCGTGGGCGTGGTGGGCGACATGGCGCTGTGGGAAAACGCCGTGCTGGAGCGTTACCACCAGCGCAGCTTTTCACGCCACGGGTTCATGCGGCGGGGCGCAGCGGTGGCACAGGCGGCGGGCCTGGTCGAGCGCTTTGACGTGCGCGGCACCGACGCGGCGGGGGTGCACACCACCACCCGTCGGCTGTCGGGCGGCAACATGCAAAAGCTCATCCTCGGGCGCGTGCTGGGCGCGGTTGCGGGCCAGACCGCCAGCGCGGACACCGGGGCCGGCACGAGCGCGGGCGCAGGCAAGGCGCCGCCGTTGATCGTGGCCAACCAGCCCACCTGGGGCCTGGACATCGGCGCCGTGGCCTACGTGCACCAGCAGTTGCTGGACGCCGCCGCCGCAGGCAGCGCGGTGCTGGTGATCAGCGAAGACCTGGACGAAGTCTTTGCGCTGGCCGACCGCGTGGCCGTCATGCACCAAGGCCATCTTGGCGCGGCACTGCCCACGGCGCAGTGGACGCTGGCGCGCATCGGCCTGGCGATGGCGGGTGCAGATGCGCCTGTGCCTGCGCCTGCGGGCACCCCGGGCGGCGCCCACACCGGCCCCGAGGCCAAGGCACCCCATGCTGCGGCTTGAAGCCCGCAGCACCGCACCACGCGCTCTGCTGCTGGGCGCGCCGCTGCTGGCCGTGGCCTTTACGTTGGCCATCAGTTCGCTGCTGGTGGCCTGGGCCGGGGCGCCGGTGGGGCAGGCCTACGCGCTGCTGCTGGAAGGGGGTTTTGGCTCACGCTTTGCGCTGACTGAAACGCTGACACGCGCCACGCCACTCATCTTTACGGGCCTGGCGGCGGCGGTGGCCTTCAAGGCGCGGCTCTTCAACATCGGAGCCGAAGGCCAGCTCTACCTGGGCGCGCTGGCGGCGGTGGCGGTGGGCGGCTTGCATGGCGGCACAGGCGTTGCGCTGTCGCCGTGGCTGCTGTTGCCTTTGATGATGGCCGCCGCCGCGCTGGCCGGTGCGCTGCTGCTGCTGGTGCCGGCGCTGCTGAAGAGCCGCTACGCCGTGGACGAGGTGGTGACCACGCTGCTGCTGAACTTCATCGTGCTGCTGTTCGTGGGCGCCATGCTCGACGGGCCCATGAAAGACCCGCTGGCCATGGGCTGGCCGCAGAGCGTGGCGCTGCAGGACACGCTGCAACTCGACAAGCTCATCGCACGCAGCCGCGTGCACAGCGGCCTGCTGGGCGCGCTGGCCTGCGCGGCGCTGCTGTGGGCGCTGTTGCGCTTCACCACGCACGGCTTCGAGATCCGCGCCGTGGGCGCCAATGCCCGCGCGGCCGCCTTTGCCGGCATGCCGGTGGCCTGGGTGACGGTGAAGGTGGCGCTGCTGTCGGGTGCGCTGGCCGGGCTGGCCGGTGCAGTGGAAGTGGCCGGCCGCGCCGGCTACGTCACGCTGGACATGAGCCCGGGCTATGGCTACAGCGGCATCGTCATTGCCATGCTCGCCGGCCTGCATCCGCTGGGGGTGGTGGCGGCGGCCATCTTTGTGGCCGGCATCCTGGTGGGTGCCGACAGCATGAGTCGCGCGGTGGGGGTGCCCACCTACATTGCCGACGTCATCGTCGCCACGTCGTTGATGGCCATGCTGGTGGCGGCGATGTTCACGCAGTACCGGCTGCGCTGGGGGCGAAAGACGTGACCCCCATGCGCACTGCGTTCGCGGCCCCCCGGCGGGGCGTCGGCCCGCTTGCGTCGGCCCGGCGCGCACCGCGATGAACGAGGTGCTGGACCTGCTGCTGGCCGCGCCCTTCTGGGTGAGCGTGCTGCGCATCGCCACGCCGCTGATCCTGGGCACGCTGGGCGTGCTGCTGTGTGAACGCGCGGGTGTGCTCAACCTGGGCATCGAAGGCATCATGGTGGCGGGCGCCTTTACCGGCTGGCTGGCGGTGCACGCCGGCCTGCCGCTGTGGGGTGGCGTGGCGGTGGCGGCGCTCACGGGCGCGGCGCTGGGCCTGCTGCACGGCGTGCTGACGGTGACGCTGGCGCTGTCGCAGCACGTGGCCGGTCTGGGCCTCACGCTGCTGGCCACCAGCCTGGCCAGTTTTGCCTACCGCGTGAGCTTTCCCAAGGTGGACACGCCGCCCACCATCACGCCCTTTGCGCCCATGGAATGGTTGCCCGTGCCGGTGCTGAGTGCGCAGACCCCGCTCACGCTGCTGGCGCTGGGGCTGGTGCCGCTGGTGGCCTGGGTGCTGGCACGCACGCCGCTGGGCCTGGCGCTGCGCACCGTGGGCGAAAACCCGGCGGCGGTGGAAGGCCAGGGCCTGAGCGTGCCGGGCCTGCGCATCGGCGCCGTCATGGCGGGCTCGGCGCTGATGGGCGTGGCGGGCAGTTTTCTCACCCTAAGTGCCTTCAACGCCTTTTTCTTCAACATGGTCAACGGCCGCGGTTGGGTGTGTGTGGCGCTGGTGGTGTTTGCCAGTTGGCGGCCGGGCAAGGCGCTTTTTGGTGCGTTGCTGTTTGCCTTTTTTGACGCGCTGCAGTTGCGCCTGCAGCAGGCCGGTGGCTCGGGCCCGGGCGGGCTGGGGCTGGAGCTGCCCTACCAGGTCTACCTGATGCTGCCCTATGCCATGGCCATCGTGGCGCTGGTGGTGATGGCGCGCCGCGCGCAGGTGCCGCAGGCGTTGATGAAGCCCTACCGGCCTGGCGAGCGCTGACAGCGCTTGTGCGGCGAAGCGCCCACGCCGGCCGCGTGCGGTTGTTGCGATGGCTGCTTTGACGCTGGTC
>CAZUKT010000210.1:0-7791 GCA_964620975.1 uncultured Rubrivivax sp.
AAAGATCACGCGCCAGAACAAACGCCAGCCCTTGCAGCCCAGGTTCATGGCGGCTTCTTCCATGGCGCCGTCGATGTTGCGCAGCGCCACGGTCAGGTTCATCAGGATGAACGGAAAGTAGTGGATGCTTTCCACAAAGATCACGCCGTTCAGCCCTTCCATGATGGGCAGCGTGAAGCCGAAGTTGTCCTGCAGCAGCAAATTGATGCTGCCGCTGCGGCCAAAGATCAGCTGCAGCGCCACCGCGCCCACGAAGGGCGGCATGATCAGCGGCAGCACACCCAGGGTCTGGATCAGGATCGCGCCACGAAAATCAAAGCGCACCGTGAAGTAGGCCAGCGGCACGGCAATCAGCGCCGCAAACACGGCCGACATCACGGCCACGTAGAGGCTGTTGAAGAACGACTCGCGCATCAGCCCCTGGCTGAAGAAGGCGCTGAAGTGGCCCAGGGTCAGCGTGCCGTCGCCGTCAAGAAACGCGGTGATGAACACGCGCCCCACCGGCAGCAACAGGAACAGCAGCAAGAAGGCCAGCACTGCCGCGCCGGCCAGCCACACGCCGGGCCGGGTGCCGGGCCGCACGCCTGGCCGTATGCCGGCAACAAGCGGCCCGCGCGGCGCGCCGGCCGCGGTGGAAGGGGTGCCCATGGTGGCGCCTTGGCTCGCCGTCAGCGCGCTTGCGACAAGGCCTGCTCGGCCAGGCTGCGGGCGCGCACATAGGCGTCGCGCGCGGCACTGTTCCAGCGGTCTTCAAGCCCGGTGATCTGCTTGTTGACCGAGGCTTCTTTCTTGTTGGCGGTGAACAGTGCCAAGAAGTCTTTGTTGCCGGCCATGGTCTGGCCCACGGCGGGTGCAAAGGCCAGGTCGCGCGCCTGCTTGACCAGCGCCGCAGCACCCGCGTTGGGCTTCTTGGCCAGTGCGGCTTCGGCTTCGTGGATGGCCTTGGTGGCGGCCTGCAGTTCTTTCAGGCGGAAGGTGATGGTCTGGTCGAACATGGCCGACACCACGTTGTAGCGGGCCTCGGACAAGTCGCTGTTGAACTGCACCTTGGCGCGCTTGGCAATTTCAAACGGGTTGGGGTAGCCGGCCGGGGCCTTGAGTTGTTCGGGCGGCAATATGGGCAGGCGGCTGATCTTGGGGTCAAACAGCAATTGCTGGCCTTCGGTCGACACCGTGTAGCGGATGAAGGCCTTGGCTTCGGCCGGGTTCTTGCTGCCCGCCACGAGCGCAATGTTGGCCGGCACCACGGCGGTCACGTCGGGGTAGATGAATTCCACCGGGAAGCCGCTGTACTTGCCGGCCAGGCCGAAGAAGTCGATCACCAGGCCAATGCCGAACTGCCCGTTGTTCACGCCGTCGGGCACACCAAAGCTGCGCTCGGTGATGGCCGCGCTGTTGCCGGCAATCTGCAGCAACTGCGTCCAGCCCTTGTCCCAGCCTTCACCCTGCAGCAGCGTTTCTACCGTGAGGTGCGTGGTGCCTGACCGCGAAGGCGAGCTCATGGCCACGTGGCCAAAGTACACGGGCTTGGTGAGCTCGGCCCACTGTTTGGGCGCAGGCAGCTTGTTGGCGGCCATGTAGCGCGTGTTCCACATCAGGCCATAACCAGCCAGGGCCTGGCCCAGGTACAGGCCGTCGGGGCTGTTGATGGGGTAGGCGCCCACCTTGGCCGGCGCGGCCTTGTTGGCCAGGTCGGCAATGTTGTCCAGCAGCTTCTGCCCCGACAAAACTTCAAAAGCATCGGGCGCGCTGGCCCAGAAGATGTCGGGCCGCTGGCCTACCGGCAGTTCACGCACGTAGGCAATGCCTTGCACGGTGTTCTTGTTCAGGATCTCGACCTTGATGCCGGGGTTGGCCTTTTCAAACGCGGCCTTGTAGGCCTGCGTCAGCTCTTTGGGGAAGGACGTGACCACCGTGACGGTGCCGGCCTGGGCCAGGCTGCAGGCCAGGGCGCTGATGGCGGCCAGGGCGGTGAGGGCGATGAAGGTGTGGCGCATGGGCGGTCTGTGCTGTGATGCTGGGAATGGTGCCCACGATAGCGGCGCGCCGGGGCGGCTGCCAATCAGGATTGCTGATCCTGTGGATCACCCGGCCGGGTTAACCCGTGGCGTGCGCGTCGTAGCATGGCGCCATGGCCGACGACATCGATTCCCTGCGCCGCATCCTTGGCAGTTGCCGCACCGTGGCCATCGTGGGCCTGTCGGACCAGTGGCATCGGCCCAGCAATTTTGTGGGCAAGTACCTGCAGCACCTGGGCTGGCGTGTGGTGCCGGTGAACCCACGCTGCGACACCATCCTGGGTGAAAAGTGCTACGCCCGGCTTGAAGACATCCCCTTTGCCGTGGACATGGTGGACGTGTTCCGCAAGCCCGACGACCTGCCCCCCATTGCGCGCAGCGCGGTGGCCATGGGCGCCAAATGCCTGTGGCAGCAGCTGGGTGTGGCCAATGCCGAGGCCGACGCCATCGCGCGTGCAGCCGGGCTGGACAGCGTGCTGGACCGCTGCGTGAAGATCGAATACGCACGCCTCTTTGGCGGCCTGCACTGGGTGGGTGTGAATACGCGTGTGGTGTCGGCGCGGCGGGCGTTGCGGCCGGGTTGAAGCGGCGCTGCGGCTCGGCCACACGGTGGGCCTGCGCGCCCGCAGCGAATCAGCTTGATGTCGATGCCGCCGCAGGCCCACCTCGCGCGCACGCAGCAAGTCGCATTGCAAAGGCTCACGCCTGCACCCCCCACCCTGGGCTGGCGGCGGCAACCACGGGCCACCACACTGTGTCGGCCGGTGACCGCTGGCTGCCCGGCCGGCTGGCCCGGCCAATCGCATGAACAGGAGTGGGTTATGGAAGGCGGAATTTCAGCTTGGCGGCGCAAGGTGCAGGCCGTGGTGATGGCCGTGGTGATGGCCGCATCGGCCAGTGCGGGCCTGGGTCTGGTCAGCCCCGCGCAAGCGGTCGACGTGGTCAACGGCAGCTTGAGTGGCATGCCCACCAATGGCGGTGTGCCGGCCGGCTGGACCACGTTGCGTGACTCGCCCGACATCAACGATGTCGACAACAACACCGGCCTGCCTTACTACCGGTTTGCCGCCACGCCGTCGGCATCACCCGACGGTGGCACCTGGGTCGGCTTGGGTGTGGCGCCCGCCAGCAACTTCATTGAACTTTTCGGCCAGACCGTCGGCGGTTTCACGGTGGGCGCCCGCTACACGGTGACTTGGTTCGCCTCAAACTTCGGCTTTGCCAGCTTCAGTGGCGCTGCCAACAACCTGGACGACCCGGCGCAGATCAACCTGCTGGTCGACGGCCAGAGCGTCGGCCACGGGGCCACGCTGGTTTTGCAGCCCGGCTGGGCCTCGCAATCGCTGACCTTCACCGCCACCGCCACCACGCACGCGCTGGCGTTTGGGGCCAGCACTCTGGGCAGTTCGTCCTATGTCGGCATTGACGGCATCGGGGTGGCTGTGGCCGCCGTGCCCGAACCGGCCAGCACGGCGCTGCTGCTGGCGGGGCTGTGCGGCCTGGCGGCAGTGGTTCGCCGCCGCGCCGTGCCATCGGGCATGCGTACGCACTGACCACGCACGGCCGCCGTGCGTGGCAGGGCCGGGGCGTCTCAAGCCCCGTGCGTGGCGGCCCAGGCCGCCATCACGTCGCGCATCATCGGTACTTGTTGCAGCATCGCTTGCCGCAGCGCCGGGTTGCACGTCGTCCAACGCACGCTGCAGGGCGGCTGCTGCGCGTGGGTCACCCAGCCGCTGCCAGACACGCCAGCAGCACAGCGAGGGCAGGGCGGGCTCGTCAATGCCCAGCAACGAAGGCACCCCGGCGATGGCGGCGGCCGTGCGCTCGGCCCAGTCGCGTGCCGCTGCCATGTCGCCTGCGGCCAGTGCCAAAGAGGCACGCCCCGCGTAGGCCTGGCTGGCAAAGTGCGGCAGCGCGCAGTCTTCAAAGCCGCGCGCCGCGGTGTCGTAGGCCGCATGGGCTGCGTCGGTGCGGCCGGCGTCGGCCAGCAGGTGGCCCCGCATCAGCCAGCTGCGGGCCAGCACTTCGCGCATCTCGGCGGCGCTGGCGCAGCGGCCGGCTTCTTCGGCGCTGTGCCAGGCCAGGTCGGCCCGGCCCAGGGCACGCTGCGCGCTGGCCATGTTGTAGTGCGTGGCGGCCTGCGGCAACAGCATGTCCAGATCCATCGCGCCTTGCAGCGCTTGCTGCAGGTAGCCCAGGGCCTGCGTGTAGCGGCCCACTTCGCATTCGAGGTTGCCCAGGTAGCCGTACAGGTTGGTGCGCGCCAGGTGCAGCCCGTCGGCCACCGCGCCTTGCAAGGCCTCGCGGTAGCTGGCGCCGGCGGCTGCATAGCTGCCCTGGCCGGCCAGCACCACACCTTGCAGGCTCAGCAGCTTGACCCGCTGCGTGCGGGTGGCCAGCGTGTCATGGGCCGCCACGGCGCTGCGGGCGTGGGCCACCGCGCTTTGTGCCATCTGCAGCGCCTGGTCCCCGTCACCCAGGGTGTAGTGGCTCCATGCCATTTGTGCCTGGGCTATGGCGGCAGTGGGGGCGTCACCTGCCGCCGTGGCCAGCGCGGCGGCTTGGGTGGCCAACGCCATGGCCTGCTTTTCGTCGCCCCGGCGTGAGGCCAGCAAAGCCTGGGCGAAGCAGCTGCGGGCCTGCAACGCGGCGTCGCCCAGTTCGGTGGCCAGTGCCAGGCCGGCCAGGATTTCGGCGTCTTGCACACTGCGCTGGCCCAACGCGTCGGCGGCGGTTTCGCGCACTGCGTGCAGGGCATAGCGGCGGCGCAGGTCGGCCGCCGGCACGCAGCGCAGGCCGTGCCCGGCGTGTTCCAGCGCGGCGCTGCAGGCGGCCCGTCTGATGGCGTCGTGCGCGGCGCGTTCGTAAAACTCGGCAGCCTGCGGCAACCGCCCGGCCCGTTCGTAATGCAGCGCGGTGATGGCCAGGAATTCGGCCGGCCGGTCGCCCATGCGCTGGGCCAGCCAGTCGGCCGCCGCCGAGTGGCCTGCCGCGCGCACGGTGCGCAACACGGTGTCGTAGGTCACCTGGTGCAGCAGGTGGTGGCGAAAGGCCTCTTCGGGCGTGTCGTCAAAGCTGCTGCTGCGGCGCTGCTGCACCAGCAAGCGCGTGTGCAGCCCCGTCAAGGCGGCCGGCGCGGTGGCGTCAAGCGCAGCCAGGGCCTGGTCCCAGAACACATGGCCCACGATGCTGGCCAGCTGCAATGCGCTGCGTTGCGCCGGTGGCAGCCCGTCCAGCCGCGCCTGCAGCACGCCCACCAGCGTGGTGGGCATGCGCGTGCGGCCCAGGGGTTCGGGCAGCACCTGCCAGGCGCCGTTCGGGCCTTGCACGATGACGCCCTGGTCCAGGCACATGCGCACCAGTTCTTCCATGAAAAAGGGGTTGCCGTCCGACAGCGTGACCAGCCGCTGCTGCAGGCCCGCACTGCCCTGCACCTGTGCCAGCAATGACGCGGCCAGGGCTTGTGCTTGCGGCGCCGCCAGCGCATCCAGCGGCAGCAGGCTGTGTGCGGTGCCCAGCTGACCCCAGCCGGGCCGGCGTTCCAGCAGTTCGGGCCGGGCCGTGGCCAGCAGTGCCACCGGTGGCGCCGCAGCGTCTTGCAGCAGGTCTTGCACAAAGTCCAGCGAGGCGTCGTCGGCCCAGTGCAGGTCTTCCAGCAGCAGCACCGGCACGCGGCCGGCGATGCCCAGCGTGCGCAAGTGGTTGGTGAGTGCGGCAAAGGCGCGCTGGCGCAAGGCGTTGGGGCTGAGGCCGTGCAGCGCCACGCTGCTGCCAAAGTCCAGCCCGATGATCTGGCCCAGCGCGTGGGCGTGCGCCAGGCGTGCGTCGGCCGAACCCGTGAGCCAGGGCAGCAGGCCACCCACCAGTTGCGCCTTGGCCTGCTCCAGCGGTGCACTGTCTTGCAACTGCAGTTGCCAGGCCAGCAGGTTGCGCAACAGGCCATAGGGCTGCAGGCGCGACGCCGCATTGGCCCGGCCCAGCATCAACCAAGGGCCCGATGGCGTGTCGGCCGTGCAGGGCGTGCCAGCCTGCAGTTCCAACAGCAAACGGCTCTTGCCGACGCCGGGCTCGCCCATCAAGGTGATGGCCTGCAGCCGCCCCGTTTGCAGCGCCAGGCCCGGCAGGCCGCGCACCTGGGCGGCTTCGGCCTCACGCCCCACCAGCAGTGGCGCGGCGGCTTGCAGGCCGCGCGCAGCCACACGCTGCGCCGATGGCAGTGCGCGCTGCACCAAGTAGGTCTGCAGCAGATCGTTGCTGCCCTTGACCTGCAGCAGCGGCTGCACCTGCACCTCAAACGCGCCGCGCACCAGCAGCCAGGTGTCGTGGCTGATGCGCAGCGCACCCACGGGCGCGGTCTGCTCCATGCGCGCGGCAATGTTGACGGCCAGGCCGCGGATGCTGCCTTCGTCGTCAACGCCGCCGCCCAGCAGCACCGGGCCGGTGTGGATGCCCACGCGCACGTCCACGCCGTCGTGCTGGTGCCTGTGCCGCACACGTTCACGCAATGCGCGGCCTTCTTGCAGCAGCGCCAGCGCGCAGTGCACGGCACGTTCGGCGTCGTCTTCTTGCGCGCCGTCGGCGCCGAAGGCGGCGAGCAGGTTGTCGCCCGCGTACTGCAGCACCCGGCCGCCGTGCTGGCGCACCTGGTCCGTGCACAGGGCCAGCACGTGGTCGATGACGGCGTGCACGTCCTCCGGGTCGAGCCGGCTGCTCAGCGCGGTGGAGCCCACCACGTCCAGAAACAGCACGCTGACCTGGCGGCGCGTCTGCGCGGGGGCGGCCTGTGATGCGCCCAGGGCCGCGGCGCGCAGTTGCGCCAGGCGTTCGCGCATCGGCCCCAGGGCGGCGTCCACCACGGCGTGGCCCAGCAAGCCGCGCTGCTGCTCCAGCGCGGCAATGGCGGCTTCAAGCGGGGTGGGGTCTTGCATGGTCAGCGGCGGCGCGGGCACCGGGGCAGCGGCAGCGCAATGTAAGCGCTGCAACGCCGCCGCCCTGGCCCTGGGGTCAAGCGCCGTGGTGGCGTGGCCGGCCTGGGCTGCAATAGCATGCGGCCATGCCTGACCACGCCTTCAAGCCCGAGACCCTGGCCATCCACGCCGGGCAGATCCCCGACGCCGCCACCGGCGCACGTGCCCTGCCCATCTACCAGACCACGAGCTTTGTCTTTGACAGTGCCGAGCACGCGGCCAGCCTCTTCAACCTGCAGACCTTCGGCAACGTCTACAGCCGCCTGAGCAACCCCACCGTGGCGGCGCTGGAAGAACGTGTGGCCGCGTTGGAAGGCGGCCGCGCCGCCGTGGCCAGTGCCAGCGGCATGGCGGCCGAGGCCATGGCGTTGATGACCATCCTGCAAGCCGGTGACCACGTGGTGGCGGCCGGCGCGCTGTATGGCGGCAGCGTGACCATGCTGGCGGTGAACCTGAAGAAGTTCGGCATCACCACCACCTTTGTGGATGCCACCAGCCCCGACGCCTTTGCCGCCGCCATGCGCCCCAACACCCGCGCCGTGTTTGCCGAGAGCCTGGGCAACCCATCGCTGGTGGTGCTGGACATTGCCGCCATTGCCGCCGTGGCGCACGCGCACGGCGTGCCGCTGGTCATCGACAACACGGTGCCCAGCCCGTTCTTGTGCAACCCCATCGCGCTGGGTGCCGACGTGGTGGTGCACAGCGCCACCAAGTTCCTGGGCGGCCACGGCACCACGCTGGGCGGCGTGGTGGTGGAAGGCGGCTTGCGGCGTGATGGTTTTGCCTGGGACAACGGCAAGTTCCCC
>CAZUKT010000211.1:0-7772 GCA_964620975.1 uncultured Rubrivivax sp.
GGCGATGTCGCGCTGCTTGGGCGGCAACTCGTTCACCCGCTGGGCACCAATGCGCACCTCGCCGTCGCTGATTTGCTCGAGCCCCGCAATCATGCGCAGCAGCGTGCTCTTGCCGCAGCCGCTGGGGCCCACGAGCACGGTGAAGGAGCCGTCGGGAATGTCGATATCCACGCCGTGCAAGATTTCTACGGCGCCGAAGCGTTTCTTTACCTGGGCGATGCTGACACTGGCCATGCGTTTGCCGTCCTGTCGCTACTTGGGCGGCACGATACGGCCGGGGCCGGGGAGCGGCCACCGTGCTTACCCGTTGTTGGTTGCCAAAGTTGTCTGATAACCTGACCAACATGTCAGCCATCGTGCGCACCGCCCGCACTGCCCGCACCGCGCCCATTGCCCCGGCCAGCCTGCCGCTGGGCACCGTGTCGCTGGCCGACCAATTGGCCGACCGGCTGGCCGCACAGGTGGGCAGTGGCGCGCTGACCCCGGGCGACCGTTTGCCCACGGAAGCGCAGCTGGCTGCTGACCACGGTGTGTCGCGCAGCGTGGTGCGCGAGGCCGTGCACCGGCTCAAGTCACGGGGCTTGCTGTTGTCGCGCCAGGGGTCGGGTGTGTATGTGGCCGCGCCCCCACTGCACCAGCCGCTTGCGTTTGACCCTTCGGTGCTGGAGTCGGTGCACGCCGTGGTGCACGTGGTGGAAGTACGGCGTGTGCTTGAAGGCGAAGCTGCCGCCCTGGCCGCCGAGCGCGCCACGCGCAGCCAGGTGGCCGCCATGCGCCGTGCGCTGGCGGCCATAGACGCGGCCAGCGCGGCAGGGCAAGACGGCGTGGCCGAAGACCTGGCGTTCCATCGCACCATTTCCCTGGCCACCGGCAACCCGCAGTTCGGCCGCCTGGTGGGCTTTTTGGAACAGTACCTGCGTGAGGCCATGCGCATCACCCGGGGCAACGAAGCACGCCGGCTTGACTTCATGGAAGCCGTGCGCGTGGAACACCGCGCCATCGTCGAGGCCATTGCTGCCGGCGACGGCCGCGCCGCACGCCGCGCCGCCACGCAGCACATGGTGCACAGCCAGCGCCGGCTTGAGCAAGGCGGCGTGATTCCGCGCGCCAAGGCCAAAGTGAGCAGGCGCCAGCGCGATGCGGCCACAGCGCCAGGCCTTGCGCCCGCCGCAGCAGCAGCAGACCAACCCGCCCCATCCCTGCGCAAGGACAACTCGCGATGAAGATTCTCATCACCGGCGGTGCCGGTTTCGTTGGCGCGCGTCTGGCCCGCAGCCTGCTGCAGCGCGGCACGCTGGCCGGCCGCGAGCTGCGCCAGGTGGTGCTGGCCGACCAGGCCCCAGCCCCGGCCGACCTGCTGGCCGATGCCCGTGTGGCGGCCCGTGTGGGGCCGCTTTTGAACCACTGCGAAGCGCTGCGCGACGAGGCCTTTGACGGCGTCTTCCACCTGGCATCGGCCGTGTCGGGTGAATGTGAAGCCGACTTTGACCTTGGCATGCGGTCCAACCTGGACAGCACGCGCGCGCTGCTCGACGCCCTGCGCCACCGCCAGATGCAGGGCGGCGTCGCCACGCGGCTGGTTTTTTCCAGTTCCGTGGCGGTGTTCGGGCCCGACCCCGCCGTGCCCCTGCCGGCCGTGGTGGACGACGACACGCTGCCCACGCCCCAAACCAGCTACGGCACCCACAAGCTCATCTGCGAGCACCTGGTGGCCGACTACACCCGCAAGGGCTACATCGACGGCCGCGCCGCCCGGCTGATGACGGTTACCGTGCGCCCCGGCAAACCCAACGGTGCAGCCAGTTCCTTCTTCAGCGGCATCATCCGCGAGCCCTTGGCGGGCGTGGAATCGGTGTGCCCGGTGGCGGCAAGCGTGGCGCACCCGGTGTCGTCGCCGCAGCGCACGGTGCAGGGTCTGATTGCGGTGTTTGAAGCCAGCCGTGAGGCCTTTGTGGGCCGCACCGCGCTCAATCTGCCCGCGCTCAACGTCACGGTGCAGCAAATGCTTGACGCGCTGGCGGTGGTGGCGGGCCCCCGGGTGCATGGCCTGGTACGGTTTGAGCCTGACGCGCGCATCGCGGGCATCGTGGCCAATTGGCCGCGGGCCGCCACGGCGCGGCGTGCGGCGGCGCTGGGTCTGCTGCCCGAGAACAACTTTGTAGACATCATCCGCCAGTACATCCACGACAACACCGGCACGCCTGGTGCGCTGAAGGGCATGGAGCCATGAACCAGATTGACTTGAAAAACCGTGTGGCCGTGGTCACCGGGGGCGCGCAGGGCATTGGTTTTGCCACCACCCAGCGGCTTCTGCAAAGTGGTGCACGCGTGATCATCTGGGACATCGATGCCAACCAGTTGCAAGCCGCTTGCGCCACCTTGGCCGCGCACGGCAGCGTCAGTGGCCAGGTGGTGGAACTGACCGACGACGCCGCTGTGGCGGCCGCTGCGGCTGCGGCGGTGGGCAGCGCCGGCCGCATCGACATCCTGGTCAACAACGCTGGCATCACGGGTGGCAATGCACCCACCTGGGAACTGGACCCGGTGCTGTGGCGGCGCGTGATTGAAGTCAACCTGATTGCGCCCTATCTGACCTGCCGCCACGTGGTGCCACAGATGCTGAAGACGGGTTACGGCCGCATCGTCAACATCGCCAGCGTGGCCGGCAAGGAAGGCAACCCCAACGCCAGCCACTACAGCGCCAGCAAGGCGGGGCTGATTGCGTTGACCAAGAGCCTGGCCAAAGAAGTGGCCACCAAGGGCATCCTCGTCAACGCCATCACGCCTGCGGTGGCCAAGACGGCCATGTTTGACCAGATGACGCAGGCCCACATCGACTACATGCTGGGCAAGATCCCGATGGGCCGCTTCCTGGGCGTGCAAGAAGTGGCGGCCATGGTGGCCTGGCTGAGCAGCGAAGAGTGTTCTTTCAGCACCGGCGCGGTGTTTGACCTGACGGGCGGCCGCGCCACGTATTGAACGGCTTGCAGTTCAGGTGCCCATTACCCGACACCATCAAGCCGGCGTTGCCAGCTTCGGCGCACAAACGCGATGTGGGCCCGGGCAGCACGGGCAGCGCCCGGCGCGTCATGTGTGGCGATGCGCTTGAACAACGTGGTGTGTTGATCACGCAGCGTGCGGGCATCGGCGGATGCCGGCACCAGTTCGGCAATGTTGATCAGCACGTGCTCATGCAGCAGGTCAAGGAAAGTGGCCACCAGGTAGCTGAAGACTGGGTTGTGCGCGGCATCGGCAATGGCACGGTGAAAGGCCACGTCGGCACGCACCTGGGCCTGTCGGTCGCCGGCCTTGTAGGCAGCTTCCACGGCCGCGTGGCGCTCGGTCAGGCGGGCCATGTCGGCAGCATTGGCGCGGGCTGCAGCCAGCTCGGCGCAGCGGATTTCCAGCATCTCGCGGAATTCCAGCAGGTCGGTCTGCATCAGGGGCTGGCGCTGCAGCATCTGTGTCCACGGGTCGGCCCGGTGCTCATCGGGCCGCTCGCTCACAAAGGTGCCGGCGCCGTGGCGGCGCTGCACCAAGCCGCGTTCAGCCAGCGCGCCCAGTGCTTCGCGCAGCACCGCACGCGATACACCCAGCTGATCGGCCCAGGCGCGCTCTGGCGGCAGGCGTTCAGCAGGCCGGTGCTTGCCAGCCAGGATGGCTTTTTCAAGCCGCAGCGCCAGTTGCTCTGGCAGCTTGGCGTTCAGACGGTGTTGGACCATGTGCCACTCAAATTGGTCTGACCACTGTAGCGCAAGGCCGTCCTGCGGTGACCATCTGGCCTGCTGCCATCCCGCAACCCGCACGGCCTGTTCGTCCAACACCCCCCGCCATGTCTGCCACCCCAAACGCCAACCCACTGCGTCCGCAACGTGTGTACTTCTTTTCCACCTGCGTGGTGGACGCCATGGCGCCCGGCGCCGGCATGGACAGCATCGAGCTGATCCGTGCGGCCGGCATCGCGGTGGACTTTCCACAGGCGCAAAGCTGCTGCGGGCAGCCCGCCTACACCAGTGGCTACACCGACGAAGCACGTCAGGTGGCTGCCGCGCAGTTGGACCTTTTCCCCGAGCCCTGGCCGGTGGTCATTCCATCGGGCTCGTGTGCTGGCATGCTGGTGCACCACTGGCCGCGCCTGTTTGCTGACGACCCCGTGCGCCTGGCAAAGGCCCAGCGCATTGGCCGGCAGGTGGTGGAATTCAGCGAATTCGCCGTCACGGTGCTGGGGCTGACCACCACAGCGGCCCCGCCACCGGGCAAGCTGCAGCGCCTGGCCGACGCGCCCGTGCGCACGCCCGTCAAGGTGGCGCTGCATACGTCATGTTCAGGCCGGCGCGAGATGGGCACCCATGTGCCAAGCGAAGCCCTTTTGCGCGCATTGCCGGGGGTAGAACTTGTGAGCTTTGCGCGTGACGCTGAATGTTGCGGCT
Source organism: uncultured Rubrivivax sp. (assembly GCA_964620975.1). Taxonomy (GTDB): domain Bacteria; phylum Pseudomonadota; class Gammaproteobacteria; order Burkholderiales; family Burkholderiaceae_C; genus Rubrivivax. The sequence goes on from CAZUKT010000211.1 coordinate 4,431, forward strand.
TTGGCGGCACCTTCTCGGCCCGCCATCCGGCCATCAGTGGCGCCATGGTGCAAGACAAGCTGCAGGCCGTGCGTGACGCCGGCGCCAGCGTGCTGGTCAGCGCCGATTGCGGCTGCCTGCTCAATATCCACCATGCGGCTGAAAAACTTGGCGGCGCGGCCAGCGGCCAGCCACGCTGCGTGCACCTGGGGAGCTTTCTGCGTGAACGTCTCGGTGCGCCTGATGCCGCGTTGCAGGTCACCGATTGATGTCGGCGCTGGCCGCCGTGGCCCACCGTTCAAAACCTGCCTGAGCCTGACGAGGCCGCACCTCTTGGCCTGACGAGGCCGCACCCATGAGCCCACCATGAGTTCCACACTACCCAGCACCCAGGCCGCACGCAGCGCCATCTTCAGCGCGCTGAGCCGCAGCGCCGCCCCTGAAGTGCGCAAACCCACGCCCGACTTGCAGAGCTACCACAACGGCCCCTATGGCCGGGGCAGTGTGGGTGCGCGGCCGGATCCGGCCACGCTCATGGCGGGCTTCATCAAGGCCGCCACCGGTTGGCGGGCCGAAGTGCTGCAGACGACACCCGACAACTGGCCGCAAGCCGTGCAGCAAGCTCTGGCGCAACGCAGTTGCCGCCGCGTGCTGGTGGGTGCCCAGAGCGACTTGCAGCCGGGCCTGGAAGCCGCACTCGCCAACGTGCAGGTGCAGGTGTTTGAGCAGCCGCTGCAAGACTGGAAACACGCACTCTTTTCGGACATCGACGCCAGCGTGACCAGCACCGTGGCCGGTGTGGCCGACACCGGCACGCTGGTGCTGAGCCCCGGCCCCGGCGAGCCGCGCACCATGTCTTTGGTGCCGCCCGTGCATGTGGCGGTGCTGCGCGCCAGCCGTCTGTACGCCAGCTTGCCCGCCGCCGTGGCCGCGCTGCAGCCGCAGGCCGACATGCCCACCAACCTGTTGTTGGTGACGGGGCCCAGCAAGACGGCCGATATTCAGCAGGTGCTGGCTTACGGCGCCCACGGCCCCAAGGAACTCATCATTGTCTTGATCGACGATGTGTCTGCCGCGAAGGACCCTGCCCCATGAGCGCCACCACACAGGGCAGCACGCACGAAGCGCCACTGCAGTTTGTCGACCCGCGCAAGTTCAAGGCCAACACCCAGGTGGCAGTGGACGACGCGCACCTGCGCAGCAGCTTCCGCAGCGCGATGGATTTCTTGCAGACCAAGCGTGCCGCGCACTTTGGCGACCGGGCCGCGTTTGAAGAACTGCGTGGGGTGGGTGAGGCCATCCGCCAGTACAGCCTGTCGCACCTGCCCGAACTGCTGCAAAGCCTGGAGGCCAAGCTCGTTGAGCGTGGGGTGCACGTGCACTGGGCACAGACGCCCGAGCAGGCCAACGCCATATTTGCCGCCATTGCCGCCCAGCATGGCGCCAAGGACATGATCAAGGGCAAGTCGATGGTGAGCGAGGAAATCGAACTCAACCACCAAATGGCCAAGCACGGCGTGGACTGCCTTGAATCTGACATGGGCGAGTACATCGTGCAGATTGCCGGTGAGCGGCCCAGCCACATCATCATGCCGGCCATCCACAAGACCAAGCAGCAGATCGGCCAGCTGTTTGCCGACAAGATCCCTGACACGCCCTACACCGACGACGTGGACACGCTCATCGCCAGCGGCCGCAAGGTGCTGCGCGAACGCTTCCGCGATGCCGCCATCGGTGTTTCGGGCGTGAACTTCATGGTGGCCGAGACCGGCTCGCTGGTGCTGGTCGAAAACGAAGGCAACGGCCGCATGTGCACCACGGTGCCCGACGTGCACATTGCCATCACCGGCCTTGAAAAAGTGGTGGAAAAGTTCGAGCACGTGCTGCCGCTGTTCAGCCTGTTGACACGTTCGGCCACTGGGCAGGCAGTGACGACCTACCTGAACATCATTACCGGCGCACGCCGCGAAGGTGAGCTTGACGGCCCCAAGGAAGTGCACCTCGTGCTGCTGGACAACGGGCGCACACAGGCCTGGCGCGACGCCGACTTCCGCGCCACGCTGCAGTGCATACGGTGTGGCGCCTGCATGAACCACTGCCCGGTGTACAGCCGCATTGGCGGCTTTGCGTATGGCACCACCTACCCGGGGCCGATCGGCTTGATCATCTCGCCGCACTTGCTGGGTCTGGACCCGACCCAAGACCTGCCCACGGCCAGCAGCCTGTGCGGTGCCTGTGAAGAGGTGTGCCCGGTGGGCATCCCCATCACCCAGATCCTGATGAACCTGCGCCATGCGGCCAAACACGAGCCGCTGCCGGGCCACGCACCGCTGGTGGGGCAGGGCACTGCACGTGACTGGAAAGAGGTGTTGGCCTTCAAGGCCTGGGCCTGGCTGGCCAGCCGGCCCATGCTGTACGGCCGCGCCGTGGGGCTGGCGCACCGGCTGCGGTGGATGACACCGTCTTGGCAGGCCGGGTGGACGGCACACCGCACCCCCATGAGGCCTGCAAAACGCGGCCTGCGCGAACGCATGCGGCAGGGCTGAAGCGGGGTCCGCTCCTTGCAAGCAAGGAGAGGGATTCTGTCGGGTCAGCCGATGCGGCCCAGCAGCAGGTACTCCATCAGCGCCTTCTGCACGTGCAGGCGGTTTTCCGCTTCGTCCCAGACCACGCTCTGCGGGCCGTCGATGACCTCGGCGGTGACCTCTTCACCCCGGTGCGCTGGCAGGCAGTGCATGAAGAGCGCGTCGCTCTGCGCCACGGCCATCATCTCTTCGTCCACGCACCAGTCCACAAAGGCCTTGCGGCGTTCTTCGTTTTCGGCCTCGTAGCCCATGCTGGTCCACACGTCGGTGGTCACCAGGTGCGCACCTTCGCAGGCCTGCATGGGGTGGTTGAAGAGCTTGTAGCAACTGCTGTCGCGCACGCCGGCCACGGCAGCGTCCACTTCATAGCCGCTGGGGGTGCTCACGTGCACGGTGAAGCCCAGGATCTCGGCCGCTTGCAGCCAGGTGTTGGCCATGTTGTTGCCGTCGCCCACCCAGGCCACCACTTTGCCCTGAATGCTGCCGCGCTGTTCAATGAAAGTGAAGATGTCGGCCAGGATCTGGCAGGGGTGGTATTCGTTGGTCAGCCCGTTGATCACCGGCACGCGCGAATGCGCCGCGAAGCGTTCGATCATGGTCTGCGCATAGGTACGGATCATCACGATGTCGCACATGCGGCTGATCACGCGGGCACTGTCTTCGGCCGGCTCGGCGCGGCCAAGTTGGCTGTCGCCGGTGGTGAGGTTCACCACCGAGCCGCCCATCTGGTACATGCCGGCCTCAAAGCTCACACGCGTGCGCGTGCTGGCTTTCTCAA
>CAZUKT010000212.1:0-7764 GCA_964620975.1 uncultured Rubrivivax sp.
GTGCAAAACGGCGGCGCCTGGCCCGGGTTCAGCGAGCCCACAACCTCGGCGCCCAGCGCCTTGTCCTTGACGCGGGCGATGAAGTCGCGCACTACTGGCAGCGCCACGTCGGCTTCGAGCAGGGCCATGCGCACCTCGCGCAGCATGTCCTGCACGTTGCTTTCGGTGATGCGGGCCTGGCCGCGCATCGTCTTGCCCAGCCTGGACAGGCGGTCGGTAAGGGCTGAGGCCATGGGCTTGGCAGGCGGCGTTGTGTGCGCCCGCGGTCAGTACACTGTCGGCATGATTCTATCGACCGCCTTCCCCACGCTGGGGCTTGCAGGCATGTGGCTGCTGATTGACGTGGCCGCCGTCTTGTACTTGCTGGCCTCGGTGCCATGGCCTGCCATGCGGCGCTTTTCTGCGGCTGCGCTGGTGGGTGGGTTCGTGCTGCACGGTTTGCTGCTGGTCATCGACATCGGCGGCCTGGGGCAGGAAGTGCCGGGTGCACGCCTGGGATTCGGGCCCGTGCTGTCGGTGACGGTGTGGCTGGTCATCGCCGTTTACACCGTAGAAAGCCGCCTTGTGCCCCTGCCGGCAGTGCGCCAGTGGCTTGGCCTGGCGGGCGTGGTGGCGGTGGGTCTGGCGGCCTTGTTTCCGGGTGAAACGCGGCCCATCGCCAGCGCCCTGGCGCCACTGCACTTTGCGCTGGGCGTGGGTTCTTACGGCCTCTTTGGCGCTGCCGTGCTGCATGGGGTGATGCTGGACGCGGCCGAACGTCGCTTGCGAGCGGGTGGCCCCGGCCGCATGCAGGCGAAACACGCATTTGGCATGCCGCTGCTGCAACTGGAGCGGCTGACCTTCCGTTTTGTGGAAGCCGGTTTCTGCGTGCTCACGGCGACGCTGGTGCTGGGCTTCGTCAACACGGTGCAGTGGCGCTGGAGCGACCACAAGGCCGTGTTCTCACTGCTGGCGTGGTGTGTGTTTGCGGCGCTCATCATCGGCCGGCGCACGCGCGGCTGGCGCGGGCGACGTGCCACTCGGTGGTTGTATGGCGGTGCCGTGCTGCTGCTGCTGGGCTATGCCGGGTCGCGTTTCGTGCTTGAAGTGCTTCTCGAACGTACGGTGTAAGCCCCGGAGCCCGCCATGTTGAAGCTATTGCTCGTGATTGCCGTGGTGGCCGTGGCCGCGTGGTTCTGGATGGGCCGGCGCCGCCCGCCAGGCTCGGCGGCAGCGCCCAAGTCGCCGGCCAAGCCCGCGGCACCGCCGGCTGCGCAGGCCATGCTGGCTTGCATGCATTGCGGCGTGCATCTGCCGCAGGCCGAAGCCCTGATGGACGCGGCCGGCAAGCCCTATTGCAGCGAAGCGCACCGCCTCCAAGGGCCGCGCTGAGCCGCCGCACTGCCGTTGGACGCCAAGGAAGCTGAGCGCCGCCGCGGCGACCGCCGCCGCAATGACAGGCGGCAACCGCAGGGCCGGCGGCGCGAAGACACGCTGTTTCAAGCCCTGGGTGGCGACGACAGCACCAACGCTGCCGACGAGTCATTTTTTGACCCCGGCTGGCTGGCTGCCGGTGACGTGCCGCACGAAAGCCGCTTCATGCTGCGCCAGGCGCGCCGTGCGTCGCAGGCCCATGACAGCGCCCTGGCCCGCATCTACCGCACCTATGGCGCTGCGCGTGCCGCCGTCGGCCTGGGGTTGGTGGCTGTGCAGGGCATAGGCAGCCTGGTCGGCGCCCGCAGCTCAGAACTGCTGGCGCTGGTTTCGGTGTTGTATGCCGTGCAAGCGATCACCCTGTGGTTGCTGCCGCGTTTTGGTTCACTGGCCGAACCCGATGTGCGAGACCGGCGCCGGCAGTGGCTGTCCACCATTGGTGTGGACCTGCTGGGTTTCAGCCTGCTCTACATGCTGGCTTCTGGGGCCACCTTCAACTTTGCAGCGCTGCTGGTGCTGCCCGTGCTGATGGCTGGCGTGCTCACGGCCCGCCTGCTTGCCCTGGGCACTGCTGCCGGGGTGGCCATGATGCTGCTGGTGGTGGCCTGGCGTGCGGCCGATACCCAGGACGCGCCGGGTCTGATGCTGCAGGCGGGTCTGGGTGGGCTGGGGTTGTTCATCATCACGCTGCTGGCCGGTGAACTGGCCGGCCGGCTGGCGCGCGAAGAACTGGCCGCACGTGGCAGCCTGGAACTGGCGCGCCAGCAAGCGCAACTGAACCGGCTGGTGATTGAAGAAATGGCCGACGGCGTGTTGGTCATCGACCACCGTCTGCGGGTGCGCGCCGCCAACCCGGCGGCACGTGCATTGCTGGTCAGCCAGGGCCTGTGCCCGCCGGCGCCGTTTGCACTGCAGTCGCTGGCTGCCGGGGGCCCGCTGCAAGACGCTGCCAGCCTGGCCCTGGCGCATGGCGAATGGCCTGAGGCGGGCCGCGACGTGGCGCTGGACTTTGACGGCGGCCATAGCCGCACCTTGCGCATGCGCGTGCGCTTTATGCGGGGCCGTGGGCTGGCGCACGAAGACAATGCCGAAAGTGAGAGCGAGGGTGAGGCCTTTGCGGTGTTGCTGCTTGAAGACCTGCGCACGCTGCAAGCGCGCATCAGGCAGGAAAAATTGGCCGCAATGGGGCGTGTGTCGGCGGGCATCGCGCATGAAATCCGCAACCCGCTGGCCGCCATTTCGCAGGCCAATGCCCTGTTGCTGGAAGACGACCTGCCCGCGTCGCAGCGCCTGCTGGCCAACATGGTGGCCGACAACGTGGAACGGCTCAAGCGCCTGGTGGACGACGTGATGGAAGTGGCACCTGGCGCTGTGCCGGTCGAGCGCCATATTGACGCCGCTGCCACCGTGGCGCTGGCCGCTGCCGACTGGGCGCGCACCGTGCAGCTGCCCATGGGCAGCCGCAGCCGGCTGCACGCCGAACTGCCCGCAGCCGCTGTGGGCGTGGTGTTTGACCCCGAACACCTGCGCCGGGTGCTCGTCAATTTGCTGGACAACGCGCACCGACACGCCAGCGCGCTGCCCGGCGCCATTCACCTGCGTCTGGCGGCGCGCGACGACGGGCCCGTGACGCTGTCGGTGCTGAGCGACGGTGCACCGATAGCGCCCGAGGTTGAGCGCCACCTGTTTGAGCCCTTCTCGTCCACACGCAGCCGTGGCTCTGGACTGGGCCTGTATATTTGCCGCGAGCTTTGTGACCGCTATGGGGCCAGCATCGAATACCGCCCGCGCCCTGCGGCCGAAAGGCTGCACAACGAGTTTGTGGTGACCATGCGGCGCGCCGTGCTGGCCGAATCTTCCACTGCACTTCCGCTCGAGCACGGCTGATGCCCCATACCACCACACCGAGCCACCGCCTGCTGGTGGTGGACGACGAGCCCGATCTGCGCACGCTGTACGAGCTGACGCTGCTGCGTGAGGGCTATGACGTTGAAAGCGCCGGCACCGTGGCGGAAGCCTGGGCCTTGCTGCAGCAGCGCGGGCCGGGGGGTTACCACCTGGTCATTACCGACATGCGTTTGCCCGACGGCACCGGTCTGGACTTGCTGCGCCGCATAGACAACGCCGGCCGCCACGAAAAGGCGGTGGTCATCACGGCCTATGGTTCGCCTGAAAACGCAGTTGAGGCCTTGAAGTCGGGTGCTTACGACTACCTCACCAAGCCCGTGGACCTGCGGCAGTTTCGTGCGGTGGTGGCGTCGGCACTGGGCCGCGCGCCGGGCGCCACGGCGGCAGCACCCGGCCACGGCGGCGCGTCTGCCGCCACGAGCGCGCAGGCGCCTTCGGTTGCCTCCAGACCCACAGTGCCACCCTCGGCACTGCAGCGCATCGTGGGTGAGTCGTCGGTCATGAGCCAGGTGCGGTCCCTGGTGCAGAAGGTGGCACGCAGCATGGCGCCGGTGCTCGTGCACGGCGAGTCGGGCACGGGCAAGGAACTGGTGGCGCGGGCCATTCATGAATGTTCGCCGCGTGGTGCAGCGCCTTTTGTCGCCGTCAACTGCGGCGCCATTCCTGAGCAACTGCTGGAATCCGAATTTTTTGGCTACCGCAAGGGCGCGTTCACCGGTGCCACCGAAGATCGCGAAGGGTTCTTCCAGGCGGCGCAAGGTGGCACGCTGTTCCTTGACGAAATCGGCGATCTGCCCCTGGCCATGCAGAGCAAGTTGCTGCGGGTGATCCAGGAGCGTGCTGTTCGCCCCATTGGTGCGGTGGCTGAAATGCCGGTCAATGTGCGCATCGTCAGTGCCACACACCGCGATCTGGGCAGCGAGGTGCAAGCGGGCCGCTTCCGCCAAGACCTCTACTACCGGCTCAACGTGATCCGTATCGCGGTGCCGCCCCTGCGCGAACGCATTGCCGACTTGCCCGGCATCTGTGCCACGGTGCTCGAGCGCGTGGCGCGCGACGCTGGCGTCACGCCGGTGCCCACGCTGGCCGCCGATGCACTGCAGCATCTGTTGCGCTACGGTTTTCCGGGCAATGTGCGCGAGCTTGAAAACCTTCTGCACCGTGCGCTGGCGTTGTCGGGTGGCCCGCAGATCGGGCGCGACGAACTGGGCCTGCCCGAAGAACTGCTGCACGACACCGGCCATGACGGGCTTGCCGACAGCGGCCACGTGCCGTTGCCCGCCGCAGCGCCCTTGCCGCACGTTGTGGGTGCTGCCGCTGATGCCTTGCCCAGCGATCTTGCTGCCTTCCTGGACGACGTCGAGCGCGACATCCTGGAGCGGGCACTTGAAAGGCACCGCTACAACCGCACTGCCGCCGGCGCGAGCCTGGGTTTGTCACTGCGGCAGATGCGCTATCGCATGGCCCGCTTGCGCGTGGGCGCGGCCGACATCGACGGGCCCTGAGCACCGTGCCACGCAGGCAAGTCTGGCAAGACGGCTGGTGGACGCCGGCACGGTGGTGCCCATCGCCCAACCAGGGCCCGCGGCCCATGGGCATGGCTGTGACGCTGGCGGTGGTGCACTGCATCAGCCTGCCGCCTGGCGTGTTTGCGGGCGACGCGGTGCAGCGCCTCTTTGGCAACCGTCTCGACTGGGACGAACACCCCTACTACCAGGGCATTCGCGGCCTCAAGGTGTCGGCACACTTTGTGATTCGGCGCAGCGGCCGCACGCTGCAGTTTGTGTCTTGCGATGCCCGCGCCTGGCATGCCGGGGTTTCGCGGTGGCGCGGGCGGGACAACTGCAACGACTGGTCCATCGGCATCGAGCTCGAAGGCCTGGAGGGCGGCCTCTTTGAGCGCGCGCAGGTCCGCCAACTGGCGCGTTTGCTTGGTGCACTGTCGCGTCGCTATCCCTTGGTCGAGGCTGTGGGCCACGAACACATTGCGCCGGGCCGAAAGGCCGACCCAGGCGCGGGATTCAACTGGGCCGCGCTGCGCAGCGCAATGCGAGCCGGTGGGCCGCGCCTGCCCATGATCGGTAGCGCAAGAGCCTGAAACGGCGCGGCACCTGGGGCCGATTGGCGGGTTTTCGCACGGCGTTTCGGGGCTCTTCATGCGCGGGCATTGGCGCAGCGCGGTGCGCCACGCCGCAAGCCCTGTGCGGTGCGCGGCAACGGGCCATGCGGCATTCGGGTTGAACCTGAGCCAAACACTAGCTGTAGTGCTTGAAGGGCTCTCGGGCCCCAGATATAGTGCTTTGCGGGTCATAATTGCGTCACACCAAAGCGCTCTGCCAGGGGCGTCCGGGTCATCCCGCGCAACTGCCGCAGCCGTGCCCGGCAGCGTGCCCAGCCGCCACACCCGGGCTCTGAATGACGCGCCCCAGCCACCAACAACTTCAGCCACCAGGGGATTGAATGCAATCTGCTCAGACATCAGCGCCGCAAGCCGCCGCGCCCACCCGGCCCGCAGCCGCCAGCACCAACGCGCTGGCCGCCGGTGCCTACATCGGTTACCAGATCATTCGCCGCAATGGCGCGGTGGTGGGGTTTGAGCCCAACAAGATTGCGGTGGCGTTGATGAAGGCCTTTCTTGCCGTGCATGGCACACAAGGTGCGGCATCGGCCAGCGTGCGCGAAACGGTTGAACGGCTGACCGAATCCGTGGTGCGTGCGCTGCTGCGCTCGCGCCCGGGGGGTGGCACCTTTCACATCGAAGACGTGCAGGACCATGTCGAATTGGGGCTCATGCGAAGCGGCCACCACGAAGTGGCCCGCGCCTACGTGCTTTACCGCGAACGCCGCTCGCAAGAGCGGCTGCGGCAAGTGGCTCCGGCGCAAGCCAAGGTGGCTGAGTTGTATGTCACCGAAGGCGGCCAGCGCGTGGCGCTGGACATGGCGGCGCTGCGCTTGCTGGTGGAGTCTTCTTGTGCTGGGCTGGGTGCCGATGTGAAGGCCGAACCCATCCTGGCCGAAACACGCCGCAACCTGTATGACGGCGTGCCCCTTGAAGAGGTCTACAAGGCGGCCATCCTGGCGGCCCGAACGCTGATTGAAAAAGAGCCTTCGTACACACGCGCCACCTCACGCCTGCTGTTGCACACCATCCGCCGCGAGGTGCTGGGTGGCGAGGTCACCCATGCGCAGATGGGTGAGCGTTACCCCGAGTACTTCCCCCAGTTCATCAAGAAGGGCGTGGGCGCAGAACTGCTGGACGAAAAGCTGATGCAGTTTGACCTGGCCCGCCTGGGTGCGGCGCTGGACGCCAGCCGCGACATGCAGTTTGACTACCTCGGCCTGCAGACGCTGTATGACCGCTACTTTTTGCACATCGACGAGCAGCGCATTGAGCTGCCGCAGGCCTTCTTCATGCGCGTCGCCATGGGCCTGAGCTTGAACGAGATCGACCGCGAAGCGCGTGCCATCGAGTTCTACAACGTGCTGTCGAGCTTTGATTTCATGAGCAGCACGCCCACGCTCTTTAACAGCGGCACGCGGCGTTCGCAGCTGAGCAGCTGTTACCTCACGACCGTGGCCGATGACCTGGACGGCATCTATGAAGCGCTGAAAGAAAACGCCCTGCTGAGCAAGTTTGCCGGCGGTCTGGGCAACGACTGGAGCCGTGTTCGCGCTTTAGGCAGCTACATCAAGGGCACCAACGGCAAGAGCCAGGGCGTGGTGCCGTTCTTGAAGGTTGTCAACGACACGGCAGTGGCCGTCAACCAGGGCGGCAAGCGCAAGGGCGCCGTGTGCGCGTATCTGGAAAGCTGGCACCTGGACCTTGAAGAGTTCCTTGAACTGCGCAAGAACACGGGCGACGACCGCAGGCGCACGCACGACATGAACACCGCCAACTGGATCCCTGACCTCTTCATGCGCCGTGTGATGGAAGGCGCCGACTGGACCCTCTTCAGCCCCAGCACCTGCCCCGACCTCCACGACAAGTTCGGCAAGGCCTTTGAAGAGGCCTACACCGGCTACGAAGCCAAGGTCGACCGGGGCGAGATCAAGCTCTACAGGCGCATTCCGGCCAAGGACCTGTGGCGCAAGATGTTGTCGATGCTGTTCGAAACGGGCCACCCCTGGATCACCTTCAAGGACGCCTGCAACGTGCGCAGCCCGCAGCAGCACACCGGCGTCGTTCACAGCTCCAACCTGTGCACCGAAATCACGCTCAACACCAGCGACACCGAGATAGCGGTGTGCAACCTGGGCAGCATCAACCTGGCCCAGCACCTGCTCGATGGGCAGGTGGACCATGAGAAGCTGAAGAAGACCACGTCCACGGCGATGCGCATGCTCGACAACGTCATCGACCTCAACTACTCCGCCGTCAAGAAGGCGCGCGACAGCAACCTGCGCCATCGCGCTGTGGGCCTGGGCCTGCTGGGTTTCGCGGCC
>CAZUKT010000213.1:0-7748 GCA_964620975.1 uncultured Rubrivivax sp.
GCAAGCGGCCAGGCCGAGCCTTTACCTGTCGGGGGGCCTCTACGACAGATACGGTCTCTACGAAGGCGCGGAGCGCCTTGCACAACGTGCAGTGCAACTCGGCCTGCCAACCGAGTGGCACCCGGTCTACGGTGGGCACTGCGCCATCGACATCGCGTCGCTCGGGGCATTCCTGGTGCGATGATCCTTCCGCAATGGCTGTCTCGTCTGTGTTCGTTGGCAAAACCATGGTCATCTGGAAAGCGCCACCGAAGCGCAGCCTCATCGTGTCAATGCTGTTGACGGCGGTCACCACCGCGACCACGGCGTGTGAGCCTTTGGACATCACGGCGCTCCGGCTTGAGCCCACCATCGCGCATCTCGCCTTCGTTGCGGTGGATCTTCGCAACGACAGGTGCTGGGAGACCAACGAAGCGGATGCCGTTTCACGTCATCCCCCATGGTCGACCTTCAAGATCCCGCACCTGCTGATCGCACTGGAAACGAGGGCCGTGTTGTCGGCGACGGCCCTGGTCGCGTGGGACGCTGCCAAGCGCCCTGCGTCAAGCTACTGGCCAGCGGGATGGCGGCAAAGCCAGTCCTTGGTGACAGCCTTCGAGCGTTCGGCTGCCTGGTACTTTCAGGACCTGGTCCCCAAGATCGGTCTTGCCAACTATGAGCATTGGCTTGGAAGGTTTGCCTATGGCAGCCAACAAGTGCCGACCGACCGCGACGACTTCTGGCTGGGCGGGCCACTGGCCGTTTCTCCCAGAGAGCAGGCGCGCTTCCTGGCATGCGTGGCGACGACCGGGTGTGGTGCGTCGCGCAGCACCATCCGCGTGCTGGAATCCGTGGCACTTTCCAGCGCCCTCGGCAACGGCCGAATCTACGGAAAGACGGGGTCGGGGCCGTTGCTGCCGGGCCAGTTCGACGGCCCCTTCGAAGGCTGGTATGTCGGCTACGTTCGCGCCAGCGACTCGACGCCCGTCGCTGCATTTGCACTCTACGTTCGGGCCCGCCGCTATGCCGACCTTCAGAGCTTGCGGGAAGAAGCGTCCGTTCGCCTGCTCAAGCGTCTCAGCCTCTTTTGAGACACTGCCAAGCGGACGTCCGAAACGCGGCCCCCTGTCCCTGGATCGCCCTGCAAACCCGGTATCGGAACATGACTTCCAACCGTCGAAATCTTCTGCTCTCTTGCGCGGCCTTTCCCGTGTACGCCCTTTTGGCGGAGCTTGCCCGCGCCCAGACCCTATCGCGCAGCGTGCCAGCGCGACGCTGGTTGTCCCTGCAAGGCGAACTCGCGCGCGGACTTGCTCAACGCACGCTCAGCGAGGCGAGCTGGCACCGCGGCGTCAACGAGCTCTCATCGCAGGTCGATCTGGAGTCACTGGCACATGAATTGAGGCGCGCCAGGATCAGGGATGCCGGTGCGCCTTTTGGCCATGATCCGAAGAAGCGATTTGTCACCGTGCTGGATGACGAAGAACGCCCCGTCCGGCTGGGGTACGGGCTGGCGCTGTTCGACTTTGGTCCCGACAGTGTCATCACGCCGCATGCCCACAGGTTCATGGCCAGCGCTCACATGGTGGTCGATGGCAGGGTGCGGGTCAGAACGTACGACCGCATCAGGGATGAGGAGAACGCCATCGTGGTGAGGCCAACCCAGGATGTCCTGGCCGAGCCGGGTCATGCCGCCGCGATGACCACGCCAAAGGACAACGTGCACTGGTTTGCGCCGAGGTCCAAGAAGGCCATGACCATTGACGTCATCGTTGACGGTTTGGAACCGGGGCGTGAGCGTTATCTGATCGAGCCCATCGATCCGCTGCGTGCCATCCCACTGTCCGACGGCAGCTTTCGAGCGCCTCTCCTTTCCTTCGAAAGGTCCATGGAACGGTACAGCGCCAAGGAGTGAGCATCGGTGCCATTGACGCCGCCGACCACAGGGCTCACGCGGGATGGCGAGGTGGGGTCGTCCGCCGGCACTGCCCAGCCGAACCCGATCGACAGCAAACCGTCCCCACACCGGCCTTCAGCCGAGGCCGTCACGGCACGCCTGGCGCTTGGCGCCATGCGACAGGCGGCGCTTCCGCATCACGCCCTGGTCTGCCTGCGCAAGCCGATTGCGCTGCTCCATTGCGCACTTGCCAAGCCGCCGTCGCCCGAGATCGACATGGATGATGGGCTTGGGGCGCCCATTGGGGCCAGTTGACGGGGCCTGTAATTTCCACCGCGAGCCATCGACTCAATCTCAGGGCGCGGGCTGTCCCAGCCCCCAGATCCACCCACACCCGGAGAAGTATCAAGTCGTTCAGGCGCAATGCGATTGACAGCTCCTTTGGCTGTGTGTGCTGCGTTTGCAGCGTCAGTGCCCTGGCCTGTCGCAGCCCTGGAAGCTGAGTGGCCTGACGCCGCTGGGCAAGACTTCAGGCACCAGCTTGCACAAGGCCTGGGGGCGTGCGCGGCGGTCCAGCAGCCCACTGCCGACGAATTGAACGAGATCGTCGAATTCGTTACTGCTCAGCCGCGTGGGCATGGCCAGCAAAGGGTCCAGTGCCTGCAATACCGGCGCGCTGGGGCCTTGGCGGTGCGTGAGGTCGCGCGCCACGCCGGCCCGGGCCGGGCGGTAGCTGCGGGCCGAGGCCAGCACGTCCAGGTGGTGGCGCACGGCATCGTCGAGCCGCGTGAACGCGCCGTTGTGGAAGAACGTGGGCTGCAGGGCCACGTTGCGCAGCGGTGAGGTGCGGAAGTTGTAGCGGTCGCTGGCCGGGCCGCTGACTTGCGCCAGACCAAAGGCTTCGTCCTCGCCAGCACCGTCAAAGATGGTGTTGCCCTTGCCCTTGCCCAGGCCGCGCCGGGCAGGTCGGCCGCCAGGCTGGTGCTGCTTGCAGCCGCCAGCAGCAGGCACGCGCAGCGCTGCCCAGGGCGTGCATGAACCGGGGCCGTGGGCGGCGGGTGTGTGACGTCTGCATGGGGCGCTCCTCAGGGTTGCTGGCAAAGCCTGCATCCCACAGAGCGCGCAGCCAGCCGCCAGATGCACGCCGCTTCCCAAGGGCGCGTTGGGCCGCTTCAACATGGCGCAAGGCGCCGGTGTCAGGCGGCCACCCGGCGGCTCTGTCAGGGTGGCGCAGCGGCCCCGTCGGGGCCATCACCACTTTCGCCAACCAACAAGAGCCCACATGGGCACCAGCAGGAAGATCACTTTGCGGTTGGGGTTCGCCTTTGCCATGGCGGTTTCATGGCTGGGCGCTGCACAGGCCGCTGTCACGCAGGAATGGGCAGTCATCGACAACGGCAAGTTCGGTGCCATGCTGGCGCTGGACAAGACAAACAACACCTACGTTGCCGGTTCGGGCGGCGCAAGCACCACCATCGTGCTGTCGAAGTTCAGCCCGACCGGGGCGAAGTTGTGGGAGCGTGCCTTCGACAGCCCGTTGACACGTCAACACGCCACCTGGGTCACGCTCGACCCGGCGGGCAACCCCATCGTCGTGGGCATGCTCGTGACCTCGTCTGGCACCGGCAGGGCGGGCTTGGTGGTTCTGAAGTACGACCCGGCGGGCAACCTGCTGTGGCAGGACACGATCCCTGCCACCCACGGCTACGCCTGGCGCGCCGCCACCGACAGTGTCGGCAATGTCTTCGTGCTGGGCACGGGAGCTACCGGGCTCGGCGGCGATCTCACGACCATCAAGTACTCGCCCAACGGTGTGCCCCTGTGGTCGCGCAGCTACCAGGCCACGCCGACGTCTCTGCATGGCCCGGCGTCGATGGTGGTCACGCCAAGCGGCAACGTCATCGTGACGGGCGGGCACCAGGCCACGATGGACGCGGTGGCCTACGACACGAATGGCAACCAGATCTGGGCCAAGTCCATCAGCCCGGCCACGGCCGCCAACGACGTGGTGCTGGGCCCCCAGGGCGAGGTGTACCTGGTCGGCGGGGACACCACGCCCGGTGCAATGAAGGGCATGTTGGTGGTCAAGCACGACGCCAACTTCAATGAACTCTGGCGCAGGACATACGCCGTGGGTTACTACGCCAGTTGGGCGGGGGTAGACATCCTGGGCAACCTGGTCACCACCGGCATCTCTTTGCGCGCCAAGTGGATGACGATCAAGCTCGACCCGAGCGGCACCTTGTTGTGGTCGCGCACCACCACCAAGAATGCCTTCGTTGCCGAGGCGCCCAACGGGCTGACCATCGGGCCCGACAACGCGGTCTACGTGACGGGCGAGGCGGGCTTTTCGTTGAACGGCTCCAGCTACCTGGGTGCGACGACCGAGAAGTTTGCGCCTGACGGCACGCTGGTGTGGAGCACACAAGCGCGCACGCCGATGCGCGGCGTGGGCGTCAAGCTCGGCAGCGACGGCACGGTCTTCGTCGCGGGCAACGGCCCGTGGGCCTTGCTGCACTACACACAAGATGGCGCTGGCACCGCCTTGCCCACAGCCGTGGCGTCCGCCAGCACGGTGTTGGGGCCCGAGCCGCTGAGTGTCAACTTCAGTTCGGCCGGCTCCACCGGCGCCATCGTGGGCTACAGCTGGATCTTTGGTGACTTCACCGGTTCGTTTGAAGCCAACCCCACGCACGTGTTTGCCGCCGGCACCTACAGCGTGACCCTGAAGGTGACTGACAACGTGGGCGGCAGCGCCACATCGGCGCCCATCACCATCACCGCCAACCCGGCGCCACCGCCGCCGCCTGCGCCGGTGTTGGTGAACTTCAGCAACCCCACGGTCAAGGGCGGGCGCTCGGCCGTCGCCACCGCCTACATCGCCTTCCCCGTGCCGCCGCCGACGGCGTTGACGCTGACCCTGAGCAGCAGTGCGCCCACCATCGCCAAGGTGCCAACCACGGTGGTGGTGCCGGTCGGTGCAAACAGCGTCAGCTTTGTGGTCAGGACCGTCAGGGTCAAGCGCACTGCCACCGTCGCGATCACCGCCAGCACGCCTGCCGGCAGCGCCGTGGGTGTGCTCACCGTCACCAGGGACTGAGATACAAGGCCGCGCGTGCAAGGCCGGGAGGCCTTGCACGGCTGCCGAAGGCGCGCGCCCGATTTCAAGGGCGACTGCTGGCCCCGGCCCCGGGCTGCCGGCGCGTGCGGCCCCCTGAAAGCAAAACGGCTGCGGACCTTGATGGTCCGCAGCCGTTTCTATTTCTGTGCCGGGCCTTGGAGGCCCGGGCCACCGCCTACAACGTTGCCGCGTTGCCCTTGCGGATGACGAAGTTGTCGAGGATGCCCACGCCTTCAAAGCCCGCGTACCGGGGCGTCAGCTTCATGGCGTAGCGCCCCAGCGAGACGCCGTTCAGGCTGGCGCTCATGACTTGCGCCACCGGGTCGTAGCCGATGACCATGCGGTTCCAGGTCATGTCGTCCACCACGCCGGTGGCCAGCAGAGCGCCTGTCTTGCCGTTCAGCCGCAGTTCATAGACCAGGGCGCCGTCATTCGGCACCGTCTGCTTGCGCAGACCCAGCCACACGTCGCCCACGGTCGCGAAGTTGCTCGTCAACACCGGGCTCGATGTCAGGCCTATGGCCACGTAGGCCCCTTGCACGGCGGCCGGCCAGCCTTCCATGGACACGGACCAGGCCGTGGCCGGCGGGGTGAAAGGCAGCAGCGCGGTGGGGTGCACAGCCACCGGCAAGTCAAACCACTCCGACGACGCACAGCCGGCGTTCATGTAGTCGTTGCTGGCGTCGCCTTGCAGCGGCGAAGGCAATTCGTAGGGGCTGGGGTTGGTGCCGCAGAACTTCCAGGTCTGGTCGCCGTCGGGCGTCATCCAGCTGTTGTTCTTGCTGCCTGGCCATTCCACCCAGAAGCCGCCTATGGTGGTGTGCAGGTAGCTGGAGCGCAGCGTGCCCTTGCCACCGGCCGGGCGCACGACGTTCGGGCCCAGGCCGAAGGATTCACGCACCAGGATGTCGGGTGCCGGGGCGGTGGTGGGTAGCGGTGATGTCGAACCGGGCGCGGGGGGTGGCGTGCCACCACCGCCGCCGCCACCACCCTTGAGGATGGTCACCCCACCCGCGTTGGCGGTGGTGTCGGGCCGGTCATCGGTGCCACCGCAGGCGGCCAGCAAGCTGGCCAGGGCCAGGGCGGTGAGTGCGGTGTGATTCCGGCTCTTGTTCTTCATGTGTGTCTCCATGGGTGCCCAGCCGACTTGGCTGCGCCTGACACACAGAGCACCGCGGGCGCCGCGAGATACATCGCGCCCCCGCGTTCAGGTGGGCCGTGCCCTCAGCGTGCCGCAGGGTGTCAAGTGTCTTGCCGACGCCGACGCAAGCGCAGGCAGCCCAACAGGCCGGCTGCGGCGTAGAGCTGCCAGGCCGCAGGTTCGGGCACGGGCGCGGCGGCCAGGCCCAGCAGGTCAAAGGCCAGTCCCGAGTCGTAGGCTTCGTCACCCCAGTTCACGACGCCGATTTCCAGCCGGTAGCTGCCTGCCGCCACAAAGCTGTGGCGCGACTGCAGCCAGCCGGTGTAGCCGCAACCGGCTGCGTTGTCCTTCCAGCACGTGCCGTTGGAGCCGCCCAGCAGCGACCAGTCCACCGGGTCGTCCACGGTCTTGGACGTGTAGCTGAAGCTGTCGTAGTTGACGATCACGTCGCGGGGTTCGAATTCCTTCCTCGTCACCACGTCACCGGGCACGATGTTGCCGGTGGCTGAATTGGAACTGCGCGCCGTAAAGAGCCAGGCCACCAGGTTGCCGCTGGTGGCGTCAAGCACGCGCGCCCAGGCGTAGTCGTCAAAGCCCTTGCCGTCGGTGGAAACGTAGTTGAACTGCACGTCCAGCAAGTCACCGGCGGCGGCGCTGAAGGGGGCTGAAGTGATGACGGAGCCGTTGGTTTCAATGCCACGGCTGTTGTCGCCCAACACCAGGGGGGACGCGCCGTAGACCGTGGATCCCGACGTGGACACGTAGCCGTAGGCCGGGTTGGCCAGTGGTGAAAGCACGATGTCGCCGTCGGCTGCCGAAGCGCCGCACTGGCCCACGCAAGCCCAGCTGGACAGCAACCCGGGCGGCGCCACGTCGGCGGCCTGGGCGTGGCCCAGGGTCAGCGCCAGGGCGGCGGCGCACAAGAGGGTATGAGGGAAGTTGGGTTTCATGGTGATGCGCTTTCGCTTTCAAGTCAGTGCCGCAGCGGCTCGCCGCAGTTCGTACAGAGAGGGGTGGACCCGTGGTGATACGTGAGTGGCCAGCGTTACTTCGACAGCAGACTTAGGGGCCGCAGCGGCCGGCACTCAGCAGCGTGGGCGTTGCGGCCTGCGTGGCCAGGCGAATGCCGCGAGCCCCAGGGCCATCAGCAGTGCGCTGGCGGGTTCGGGCACCACGGCCGCCGGCTCCAGCCGCAGGTGCAGGTTGTCCATCACAAAGAGGTTGCGGTCTGTGGTCTCGCCACCGCCCTTGAAGTTGCCAAAGGTGAAGCTGCGCAGCGCGCCCAGGCTGGCGGTGCCGGTAAAGGTGGTGAAGCTCAGGGATGGCAGCCCCCGTCCGGTGCGCCGGCAATCTTCATGGGGAAGATGACCAGCACACCCACGCCGTTGGCGTTGTGGGCGTCAAAGGTCTGCACGGCAAAGCCGAACTCGATGCTGCCGTCGTTGGCAATGCCGCGAGCCTGATACACCTCATTGCCGGAATCCGTCTGCGACCCCGTGAACAGGGGGGTGCCCAGGCACCCTTGCCAACCCAAGGCGGCGGGCGTGTGCCCACAGCCGTTTTCACCGATCTTGAGCGGTGGCGGTTGCGCCCACGCAGGCGGGCGCAGC
>CAZUKT010000214.1:0-7744 GCA_964620975.1 uncultured Rubrivivax sp.
CTTGGCTCACGCCCAGCTCGGCCGTGCGCAGCACTTTGCGGGCAATGAGCCGGCCCTGGCTGTCGGTGAGCGTGAGGTCCAGTGCCGGCAGCGCGACGTCAATGCCGGCGCGGTTGCGCAGCGCCACTTGCAGCTTGTAGATGCTGGACTTTTCCACCCGCACCAGGCCGCTGCTTTCTACCGTCAGGCTGTTGATGGCGTGGGCTGCTTCTACCTTGCAGCCCAGCACACCACAGGCGGCTTCCAGCACCGGGCGTGTGTCGGGGAAGCGCGCCGCCACCAGGTCACGGTACTCGTGCGTCGCCTGGGCCAGCAGGGTGAGCAGGCCCAGCAGCGCCACCACCGCCAACGCGGCGCGTACGCGAGGCTGACGCCAGCGCTGGGCGCGCTCGGCCTGGCGCACGAATGACGGTTTGTCGTCGGGTTCGGCGCGGGGGTCGATGTCGTCATGGCGGACGTTGCCAACAATCTGGCGGCCTTCAGGGTCTTCGCCAGGGGCCACCCCGTGCAGGGCATGCACGATGGTGGCTTCGTCATGCACCGCCCAGTCTGGCAACGGTGCGGGTTCTTGCGCTGCCGGCGCGGGCATGGGTGCGGGCGCCGCCGCAGCTGGTGCCTCGTCAGCATCCGGCCTCGACGGTGGCGCCAGCCCGGCTCCGGGCGCGGGCCCGGACACCACGTCGGCGGCCCGACGTGGTGTGCCGGTGTCGATGTCCACCAGGGTCAATGTGGCGTTGAAGACCTCAGCGCAGCGGCCGCAACGCACCCAGCCTTCGGAAACCCGCAACTGGTCGGGCACCACACGGAAAACCGTCTGGCAGGCCGGGCAGCGTGCGGCAAGGCTGGAGGTGGCCATCAGTTGCCGTCGCCAGGTGGCTCTGCTGGGCGACCCGCCGCCTTCATGCTGCGGGCCGCTGGGCGCACATCAGCACCCAGCCTTCTTCCTGGTCGGCCACGGTGACGCAGAGGTCAGGGGCATAGGCGGCACTGATTTCCTCATTCTGGCGCGCCAGGATGCCCGCCATCACCAGCCACCCGCCGGGCGCCACGTGGGCACACAGCAGTGGCGCCAACAGCTTGAGCGGCGTGGCCAGTATGTTGGCCAGCACCACGCTGTACTGGCCCTGTGCCTGCACGGGCAGGCCGGGGTGCAACACGACGCGGTTGTGTGCAGCGTTGTCGCGTGTGGCCTGCACGGCGGCGGGGTCGATGTCCACCGCGTCGATGTGCGTGGCACCCATCAGCGCCGCGCCTATGGCCAGGATGCCCGAGCCACAGCCGTAGTCCAGCACCCGCGCCAGGCTGGCGCTGGCGGGCTTGCGCGCCAGCCAGCGCAAGCACATGCGTGTGGTGGGGTGGGTGCCGGTGCCGAAGGCCAGCCCAGGGTCGAGCCGGATGACCTGGCGCGCCTGCGCAGGCGGCTCGTGCCAACTGGGCACAACCCAGAATTCGGGCGTGATTTCTACCGGCGCGAACTGGCTTTGCGTCAGGCGCACCCAGTCTTGCTCTGCCACTGCGGCCAACGACTGCACATGCAGCCCCGCAGCCCAGCTTTGCGCCAGCAGCAGCGTGGCAGCACGCTCGGCGCCGGCCTCGCCGTCAAACAGCGCCTTGATGGTGGAGCGCTCCCAGCCGGCGGCCGGCGCCGGCATGCCGGGTTCTCCAAACAACGCGCGCTCGCCTTCCGTGCCCGCGTCAGCGTCTTCCACCGACACCGAGAGCGCGTCCAGTTCGTCCATCAGCACGTCGGACACGGGCTCCACCAGTGCCTCGGGAGCGCGCAGCACCAGTTCAAACATCACCGGCGATGCTGGCCCAGCCAGCCTTCGAGGTAGTGGATGCTGGTGCCGCCTTCGATGAACTTGGCGTCGGCCATCAGTTCGCGGTGCAGCGGTATGTTGGTATGGATGCCTTCCACCACGGTTTCGGACAGTGCCGAGCGCATGCGGGCCAGGGCCTGCTCGCGGGTGTCGGCGTGCACGATGATCTTGCCGATCATGCTGTCGTAGTTGGGGGGCACAAAGTAGTTGGTGTAGACGTGCGAGTCCACGCGCACCCCAGGGCCGCCCGGCGCGTGCCACAGCGTGATGCGGCCCGGCGACGGTGTGAACTTGTAGGGGTCTTCGGCGTTGATGCGCACTTCAATGGCATGGCCACGCAACTCAATAGTGCGCTGCGTGAAGGGCAGTTTTTCGCCTGCGGCCACGCGGATCTGCATCTGCACGATGTCGATGCCTGTCACCAACTCGGTCACCGGGTGTTCAACCTGCACACGGGTGTTCATCTCTATGAAGAAGAACTCCCCGTTTTCGTACAGGAACTCAAAGGTGCCCGCACCCCGGTAGCCGATCTTCTTGCAGGCTGCAGCGCAGCGGTCGCCGATCTTCTCGATCACCCGGCGTGGGATGCCCGGCGCCGGCGCTTCTTCAATGATCTTCTGGTGGCGGCGCTGCATGGAACAGTCGCGTTCACCCAGCCACACGGCGTTGCGGAAGCTGTCGGCCATGATCTGGATTTCAATGTGCCTGGGGTTCTCCAGGAACTTTTCCATGTACACGGCCGGGTTGCCAAAGGCTGCACCGGCTTCGGCGCGTGTGGTCTGCACGGCGTGGATCAGCGCCGCTTCGGTGTGCACCACACGCATGCCTCGCCCGCCGCCGCCGCCAGCGGCCTTGATGATGACGGGGTAGCCGATGGCCCGAGCTTGGCGAATGATTTCCTTCGGGTCGTCAGGCAAGGCGCCTTCAGAGCCTGGCACGCAGGGCACACCGCTCTTGATCATGTCCTGTTTGGCCGAGACCTTGTCGCCCATCATGCGGATGCTCTCGGGCGTGGGCCCGATGAAGACGAAGCCGCTTTTTTCAACCCGCTCGGCAAAGTCTGCGTTTTCGCTGAGGAAGCCGTAGCCGGGGTGGATGGCCTCGGCGTCAGTGACCTCGGCCGTGGCGATGATGGCCGGCATGTTGAGGTAGCTCAGGCTGGACGCCGCCGGCCCTATGCACACCGCTTCGTCAGCCAGCTTGACGTATTTGGCTTCGCGGTCGGCTTCGGAGTACACAACCACGGCCTTGATGCCCATCTCGCGGCAGGCACGCTGTATGCGCAAGGCGATCTCGCCCCGGTTGGCAATGAGAATTTTCTTGAACACAGCCTGCCGCCTATTCAACGATGAACAGCGGCTGCCCAAATTCCACTGCCTGCCCGTTTTCGCACAGCGCCCGCAGGATCTTGCCTTCGCAGTCAGCTTCGATCTCGTTCATGATCTTCATGGCTTCGATGATGCACACCGCCTGGCCTTCCTTGATGGCGTCGCCCAGTTCCACAAAGGACTTGGCGCCTGGGCTCGCAGAGCGGTAAAAGGTGCCGACCATGGGTGACTTGATGACCTTGCCCACCGGTTCGGCGGCGGCAGTTTCGGCGGCCACGGCTGCAGCGGCGGTGGCGGCGTCAGCCAGTGCTGCAGGGGCGTGCTGCGGCGCCTGTGCATACATCATCGGCGCGGCGCCCACGGCGTAGCCAGCCTTGACGATGCGAACCTTGCCCTCGGCTTCGGTGATTTCGAGTTCGGAAATGTTGGATTCGGACACCAGGTCAATCAGTGTCTTGAGTTTGCGAAGGTCCATCGTGTCCTCGGATGTTGTTGTTGCGCGGCCTGCGCCGTGCAGGGGCCGCTGAAGGGGCGCCGTGGCCCCGATACGAAATCAGGCGCTGGGCGGGTTTGGGCGCAGCGAAAGAACGTGCTGCAGCGCAAGCCTGTAGCCGCCCGTGCCCAGGCCGACCACCACACCGGCGGCAATCTCAGACAAGAAAGAGTGGTGGCGGAAGGCCTCGCGCTTGTGCACGTTGGAGATGTGCACCTCTATGAAGGGCAGAGCCACACCGGCCAGTGCGTCGCGCAGCGCCACGCTGGTGTGGGTCAAGCCGCCCGGGTTGATGATGATGAACTGCGTGCCGTCGGTGCGGGCGGCGTGAATGCGGTCGATCAGCACACCTTCGTGGTTGCTCTGCAGGCTAAGCAGGCTGGCGCCTGCATCGGCAGCGATATTGGCCAGTTCTTCATTGATCTGCGGCAATGTCATGTGGCCATAAACCTGGGGCTCGCGTGTGCCAAGCAGGTTGAGGTTGGGGCCGTGCAGGACAAGGATTCTCATGGAGCAAACCACTGGGCGTATACCGAAGCGCGGACTTTACGCTTTTTGATGGTGTTTTGATGCGGCTTGCCGCAAATTGCGGCCAAGACCATGGCGCCATACCCTGGTCGGCCGTGGCCTGGCTGAAGGGCGGGGTTTCAAATCGACTTGGCCCAGCCTGCCAGTTCAAGCAGGCTGGTTTGGCCCGCTTTGCGGTGTGCGATGGCGCCTTGCCGGTTGAAGACCACCGTGTACGGCAGTCCACCCTGGTGGTTGCCCAGTTTGCGGCTCAGTTCGGAACCGTCAAAGCCCGCCAGGCCGATGGTATAGCTGAAGGGGCTGCGGGCCAGAAACTCCCGCACTGCCGTCGGGTTGTCCACCGCCAGGCCCACCACGCGCCAGCCCTGGGGCCCGAACTGGCGCTGGAACTTGTCGAGCTCGGGCATTTCCTTCACACACGGCGGGCACCAGGTGCCCCAGAAATTGAGTACCACCGGCGCGCCCCGTAGCGTGGCCATGGCCAGCGTGCCGCCGGAAGGCTGCTCGAAGCTGGCCTGCCATATGCCACCTGTGGCCTCGTCGGCGGCTTGTTCTTGCCAGCGCTGCCATGCCAGGCCCGCGCCAGCCGCAGCCACGGCGCTGGTGCCAAGTATCAAGTTGCGTCGGTTCAAGCGGGGTCCTCCATGGGGTTTTGCAGCAGCCGCCGCAGGGCCGCCAAGTCGCCGCGCCAACTGCGGCCACGCGTGTCAGGTTTCAGTGCACCGCGCTGGTCGTCCAGGTCGTGCAGCAGCAGGTGCAGGGTCACGGGCTCGCCCAGGGAGCGGCTGCGTTCGGCCACTGTCAACACGCTCAGTGGTTCGCGGCCCGGGCGCTGCAGGCTGCCCACGTCGTATTTGACGCCGGCGTTGATGAGCGCAATTTCTGCCGTCTTGGCGTCGTCGCAGTACAAGTCCAGGTGCACGGACGACAGCCGCGTGGCTGTGCCTCGCCACACCGCACCCGAAACGTGTGGGCGGAACTCGGCCAGCCGGTCCATCCACACCAGGGCGGCCTCGCGCAGGGCTTGCAGCTCGGCCGGCTGGGTGTCGGCGCAGAAGATTTCAATGTGCTCGCGCACAGCGTCTTCAATCTGTTCGTTGCTGGGCAATTCTGGACGGTTGCCGTGGTCGCGTGCGGCCTTGCGCTTGGCGGCCGCGTATTCCATGCCCTCTTCCACCACCAGACGGGCAGCGACGGCGGCAATCTCCTGTGCAACGCTCATGGCAGGGCCACCGCACCCATGCGCGCCACGATGGTGGCTGCGCGGCCGGCCACGTAGGGCGAACCGGGGCGTTTCTCAAAACGCTTGGGTGCTGGCAGCATCACCGCCAGGCGGGCGGCTTGCTCGGGCCCCAAGCGCGCCGCGTCGACGCGAAAGTAGTGCCGTGCGGCCGCTTGGGCGCCAAACACACCTTCACCCCATTCCACGTTGTTCAGGTAGATCTCCAGGATGCGTTGTTTGCTCAGCAGCGTTTCCAGCATCAGTGTCAACATCAGTTCTTGCCCTTTGCGCAGCACGGTACGTTCGCCGCTGAGGAACAGGTTCTTGGCCAACTGCTGGGTGATGGTGGAGCCGCCCACCACCTTGGCCGTGGCGCTGGCCTTGGCCGGCTGGCCGGTTTGAGCGGCTTTGGCGGGTTGCCTTTGCACGGCCCGTTCGGCGCGGGCCTCGGCGCGCTGGTTCTTGTCCCAGGCCTTTTCGATGGCGTCCCATTCCACGCCGCCGTGCTCGGCAAAGCCGGCGTCTTCACTGGCGATGACGGCGCGCTTCAGGTGTGCCGAGATCTGGCCATTGGCGACCCACTCCTGGCGCCACATGAGCTGCTGTTTGTCCACCAGCAGCCGCCAGGCCTCGCTGCGCTGGAAACTGGTGGACTGCGGGTCCACCACGTTCATCAGCGCAATGCGGGCCGCAAACACAAGCTGCAGTGCCACCGTGCACAGCACCAGCAGCGCCAGCACGCGCAGCGCGTGTTTCACCCAAGGTGGGCGTGCTTTCATGCCGAGGCCAGCGCCTCGCGCAAGGCCAGCAACACGCGAGCGGTTTGGGGCCGCACGCCGCGCCATAGCACAAAGGCCTCGGCCGCCTGCTCCACCAGCATGCCCAGGCCGTCGCGTGTGCGGGCGCCGGCCGCCTGGGCCCAGGCCAGGAAGGGCGCGGCTGCGGGGCCGTACATCAGGTCCACCACCAGGGTGCCCGGCCGCAAGGTGCGCGTGGGCACCGGTGACGCGGCCCCGTGCAAGCTGCTGGCGGTGGCGTTGATCACCACGTCAAACCCTTCACCAGGCGCGTGCAGCAGCGCTGCCGCCAGCGGCACAAGGTGCTGCGCCGCCCACGCCGCATGCTGCGCCACCAGGGCCTGTGCCTTGTCGGCCGTGCGGTTGGCCACCGTCACGCTGGCCGGCCGCGCAGCGAGCAGCGGCCCCAGCACGCCGGCAGCGGCGCCTCCGGCACCCACCAGCAGCACGCGCTGGCCGGCCAGGGCCTGGCCGGCGCCTTGTTCAATGTCGCGCATCAGTCCCACGCCGTCGGTGTTGTCGGCAAGCCAGCCCGTGGCGTCAAAGCGCAGCACGTTGGCGGCACCGGCCAGCGCCGCGCGCTCGGTGCAGTGCGCGGCCAGGCGGGCCGCTTCAAGCTTGAAGGGCACGGTCACGTTGCAGCCGCGCCCGCCCTCGGCGGCAAAGGCGCGCACGGCAGCCTCGAAGCCGTCCATGGGGCAGAGCAGGCGGCCGTACTGCATGGCCTGCCCGGTCTGCTGCGCAAACATGGCGTGTATGAATGGGCTGCGGCTGTGCGCCACGGGGTTGCCAAGCACGGCGTAGTGGTCAGCAGAGTTCTGGGCCAGACCGTCGGATGGCAGGTCGGCGGGGCGGTCGGGTCTCATCGGCTGCTGCTGAGCGAGGTTTCAAGCCCGTCTTCGCGGGTGAAACGAAAGCGTGAGGTGACCACGATCTGGTCGGCCTGCGCGCGCATGGCGGTGGTGAAGGGGCCAAACGGCGACGCTGCGCGCACAATGGCCACGGCCTGCTGGTCAAGGCGGCGCGACCGGGACGGGCGCACGATCTCGGCTTCCACGACGCGTCCGTTGGCGTCCACGGTGACGTTCATGGTGAGTTCGCCGTAGAGCTTCTTGCCGCCAAATTCGGGGAAGTCGCGTGTGCCGCGTTCTTCGACCCTGCGGCGCAGCGCGTCGTAGTACAGCGCGTAGACCTCCTCGCGTGTGGCGGGGCTGATGTAGCGCTGCTTGGGGCGGGCGTTTTCGTCGTTGACGCGTTTTTCAATCTCGGCCAGCAGGCGCAGCAGTTGACGGCGGCGCTCGTCCTGGTCGCGTTCGTGCGGTGTGCCGTTGTCGCGGCGCGGGTCGGGTGGCGGCAGTGCGGCCACCTCGCGGCGGATCTGCGCCAGCAGTTGCTGCTGCTCGTGCTGGAGTTGGTCGATGCGGCGGCGGGCTTCGTCGGCCGAATCGCCCAGCGCCATGGTCGGCGACACCGGCAGTGGCGACGTGGCGCGGCCGCTGGCGGCTTCGCCACCGCCGGCCAGGTTGGCCTGCGCAATGGCTTGCGCCTGCACCGGG
>CAZUKT010000215.1:0-7741 GCA_964620975.1 uncultured Rubrivivax sp.
GGGGCGATTGACGCTGAACATCCTGCTTTCCTTTGCGCAATTCGAACGCGAGGTGATTGGCGAGCGCATCCGGGACAAGGTGGCGGCATCGCGCAAGCGGGGCATCTGGATGGGTGGCTTTGTGCCGCTTGGCTATGACGTGCGCGACCGGAAGCTGGTGGTGAATGATGCTGAGGCCGTGCAGGTGCGCCGCATTTTCCAGGGCTTTGCGGAGTTGGAATCGTGCATGAAGCTGGTTCACGCGCTGCGCGCCGAAGGCGCCACCGTGCTAGGCATCGACCGCCTGCCTTCGCCCTTTACCGACGCTGTGGGTGACATCGGCGAACCCGCGTTTGTGCGCGGCGTGATGTCTGGCGTCACGCACGTCATTCACACCGCCACGCTGCACAAGCCCCATGTCGAGACCCACACACGCCAGGCTTTCGTCAACACCAACGTCACCGGCACACTGAACTTGCTGGAAGCTGCGGCTGCCGCCGGCGTGGCTGCGTTTGTATTCACAAGCACCACCAGCGCCTTTGGCGCCGCGCTGCGGCCGCCACCGGGTGCGCCCGCCGTGTGGGTGGACGAAACGCTTGCACCCGTGGTGCGCAACATCTACGGCGTGACCAAGATTGCCGCAGAAGACCTGTGCGAGTTGATGCACCGGCTGACCAGGTTGCCCGTGGTGGTGCTGCGCACCAGCCGCTTCTTCCCCGAGGACGACGACGACCCGTCCGCGCGTGCCCTGCGCTCGCAAGAGAACATTCAAGCCAACGAGTTCCTGTACCGCCGCGTCGATGTCGAAGACGTGGTGGACGCCCACCGCCTTGCGCTGCGCCAGGCGGCGCGCATCGGCTTCGGCCGCTTCATCGTCAGCGCGACGACGCCCTTCACGCGCGATGACTGCGCGGCGTTAGGCCGCGACGCCGCCGCAGTGCTGCGCCACCGCGTGCCGGGCTGGGAAGCCCTGTACGCGCGGCGCGGCTGGACGCCACCCGAGACGCTGGACCGCGTGTACGACAACCGCGCCGCACGTGAGGTGCTGGGCTGGCAGCCGAAGATCGACTTCGCCGCTGCGCTGGCGCGGCTCCATGCCACCGGCGACCTTCGCAGCCCGCTGGCGCAGGCCATCGGCAAGAAGAGCTACCACCGGACGGCGTAGCGGTTTACCGGCTCGGCCAAGCTCGGCACCGTTCGGCACCCTTCGGCCGCTGCAAGTGCAGCCCTGCGGTGCTGCCCTGTTGAATATTGAACATGAGCGCGCCAAGCCAAGCCTGCGTGTCAAACACGCAGTAACCGTGGAAGTTGGCGGCAGCGAAAAAGCGAAGGTGACATCGACGTCACGGTTTGCGGTCAGAGCGTCTTCCGCATGGCCTGCGCCAATTCGGCCTGGCCCCGTGCGTCCAGCTTGTCGCCGGCGCTCAGCCGGTCGCGCGCTTCCTTGTTCTGGCTGAGCTTGGACTTGCCGGTAAGTGATGTGAGCTCGATCTCGACGCCCACGATCTTGGCCAGCATCTCGTCGATGAACGCCGGCGCCGAGTCGCCCATCTTCCACGGCTTGGGCTCGGTGGCCTCGTGGCGCTTGGTCAGGCGGGCCACCAAGCCGCGCACAAAGCGCTCGTCGTCCAGCACCGTGATGCGGCCATGCGCGTGCACGACCTCGTAGTTCCAGGTCGGCACCTGGCGGTGCGCCTCGTGCTTGCTGGGGTACCAGTTGGGCGACACATAGGACTCGGCGCCACGGAAGATGACCATGACTTCGGTCCCGGTCGGGCAACGCTGCCACAGCGTGTTGGCGCGGGCCACATGCGCCGACAGTTTGCCCAGGGGCCCGCTGGCCGGGTGAAACTCGAAGGGGATGTGGTCGGCGTCCAGGCCGGCAGGCCCCGACGTGACCAGCACGCCCAGTGGGTGCGCGTGGATGATGCGTTGCAGCTGTTCGGGCTGGGTCACGGCAAAGTGCGGCGGGGTGTACATCGCGGGTTCCGGGTTGGCTGGTGCTGGTGTTGGCGTTGGTGCAGGGCATGAACTGTCCATGCAAACCGGCACAATCACCAGATCCAGTTTTCGACAATTTGAGTGGACCAGTTGCAAGCTCGCGCTGCCCTGCGCCCGGATGCGCCCCTGGTGGGGCGTCGCCTGTACGACCTGCTTCGCCGGCAGATGGCCGACGGTTCGCTCGGTGCGGGCGGCAAGGTGCCGTCCACGCGCGCGTTGGCGGCAGCGTTTGGCGTGTCGCGCACCACCGTGACGGCGGTCTATGAGCAGCTGGCCGCTGAAGGCTTCATCGTCACCGCCGCCGGGCGCGTGGCGCGGGTGGCCGACCAACTGGCCCCGGCGGCGGCGGCCAAGCCGGGCCGACGCGCACCGCCGCAGACCACCCTGTCGGCCTACGGGCGCCGCGTCGAGAACATGGACCTGCCGGCCCTGTCTTCGGGCAAGCCGCTGCGCGTTGACTTCCTCTACGGCGCGGTGGCGGCGCGCGACTTTCCGGCGCTGCCCTGGCGGCGTGCGCACCAGGCCGCGTTGCTGCAACACCAGCACCGCCTGTACTACGAGCCGCCCGAGGGCGACGCGTCACTGCGGCGCGCGTTGCAGGGCTACCTGGCGCGGGCGCGCGGCCTGCTTTGCGACGCCGAGCAGATCGTCATCGTGCACGGTTCGCAACAGGCCATCGACCTGTGTGCGCGGGTACTGCTGGACCCCGAAGACGCCTTCGCATTCGAAGACCCGGGCTACCTGATGGCGCGCCGCTGCTTCGAAGCCACGGGCGCCAAGCTGCTGCCCGTGCCTGTGGACGACCTGGGGCTGGACACCACGCAGCTGCCCGAAGACAGTTCCGTGCGGCTGGTCTACACCACGCCGTCGCACCAGTTTCCCCTGGGCGCCATGCTGCCCATCGGCCGGCGGCAAGCACTGCTGCGCTGGGCGGCAAGGCGTCACGCCTGGATCATCGAAGACGACTACGACGGCGAATTCCGCTACGGCCAGCGCCCCATCGACGCCTTGCACGCCATCGACACGCAGGGGCGCGTCATCTACATCGGCACCTTCTCCAAGACCCTGTCGCCGCAACTGCGGCTGGGCTACTTGGTGCTGCCGCCTGAACTGGTGCCGGTGTTTCGGCAGGCCAAGCGGCTGAGCGACCGACACGCGCCGGTACTGGAGCAGCGTGCGCTGGCAACGCTGATCGACAGCGGTGCCTACGAGCGCCATGTGCGCCGCGTGCGGCGCGGGAACGAGCGCCGACGCAGCGCGCTGCTGGACGCCATCGCGCAGCACCTGCCCGCCGATGCCCGCGCGGTTGGCACCGCGGCCGGGCTGCACATGGTGCTGTGGTTGCCGATGGTTCGTCAGCAGGACGAGGCTGCGGTGGTTGCCGCAGCACGTGCTGTCGGCGTCGGCGTGTATCCCGTGTCACCGCTGTATGCAGGGCCACCTGAACGCAGCAAGCCCCGCTCAGCCGGGCTGATCGTCGGCTACGCCAGCCTGGACGTGGAGCAGATCGGCAAAGGCGTGCGCGCCTTGGCTGCAGTCCTTCACAGGCTGGTTCATGCTGGCGGCCAGTGTTCGGCGGTCTGGGGATAGGCTTTTCAAACGCCCCTTTTCCTTTCCCACGGCACCCGGAACACGGCAGAACAACGGTGGAACACAGCGCCCGAAGCGCTCGAACCTGCCATTGGATGGAGGCCGAAGTCTGTTGGGCGTGGACACCCCGGTCGAACCGCGTCCTTCCCGGCGCTGTTCACGCGCATCCTCACGCTGCGCCAGCTCGACACCGCCAGCTGCTACGGCAACCTGCTGCTGTACAACGCGGCGTACATGTTCGACGACGTCGTGGTGCTGGCCATCGGCGCCACCACGCTGTCCAACCGCCGCCTGCAAGACAAGGAGCGCCGCTGGCTGAAGCTGATCAGCGGGCTGGTGATGGTCGCTACGGGGGTGTGCCTGATCTTCAGCTGAGGCAAGAGGCCTGGGCCCGCAAGCAGTTGCACAAGGCGTCCACGAAAACGTGCCAGAGCAAATGCTCGTGGCCGGCCCCGGGCTCTTGCGGCCCACTGCAGCGCCGGCCCCGAGATGGGTGCCGTTCAAGGTGTTGTTTCGGCCATTGCACAAGCCCGGTTTGCGCGCCAATAGACAGCAACCGACGAAAGGCCCTGCATGTCACCCAAGCTCAAGCGCCTGCTTGGCGCCATCGCCACCGCAGTGGCCTGCAACGCTGCCTTGGCAGCCCCTTCGCTGTGGATCAGCGACAGCGACGGCACGCTCGGCACCGTCAACCTGGCGGATGGCGCGGTCAGCATCGTCGGCCAGATGCGGGTCGTCATGACCGACATCGCCTTCGACGCCCAGGGCGACCTGTGGGGCGTGAGTTCGGCCAGCGCGCTGTACCGCATCAACCACGACACGGCCGCCGTGCAGCTCGTCGGCGGCATCGGCCAGCGAGTGAATTCGCTGGTGTTCGGCGATGACGGCACCCTCTACGCGGCCCATACCTGGCTCATGCGCATCAACCCCGCCACCGGCGCCGCCACGATGATCGGTGGCCAGGGTGGCTTCAAGTCTTCGGGTGACCTGGCCTTCGTCAATGGCAACCTGTACCTGAGCTCCATGGCGCCCGCGGCCGATACGCTGTACCGCATCGATGCACGCACCGGCGCAGGCACCGCCGTCGGCAGTGGCATTGCCACCGGCGCGGTGTACGGGCTGGCCACCGACGACAACATCCACCTCTACGGCGTCAGCGGCAACCAGGTGCTCGCCATCGACCTGGGCACCGGCGTTGGCCGGGTGATGCACACCTACAGCAGCCAAAGCGGCCTGGGCCAGGCCTTTGGCACCGCCTTCACCACCGAAGCCGTCGCGCTGATACCCGAGCCACCGGCGGCGTGGATGTTGGGTGCAGGCTTGCTACTGTGGGCGCTGCGCCGCTGGCGCCAACTGGCACGGGGCACCACAACCGCAGCCTGAGCGCAGCGGCCTTCACCCGGCAGCACGTCCTGCCTGGCCGCGCTGCCTGCTGCAGACGGCCATCACCCGGCTCATGAAGATGCTCACGCGCCGGGGAGTGCGGTGGAGGACATGGGCCAGACCGATGTGGCCGAGCCCGATGCGGATGGGGACGACGCGCGTACGTTGCGGCCGCTGCAGGCCGCCGCCCTCGCCTGACACAAACAGTCCACTGGACTGTTTGTGTCAGGGCTCGGCTTGCCGGATCGCCTTCGGGCCGCGCGCCGGTCAGAGGGCCAAGGGCGCTTGCCGGTGGACGCAGCAGCCCTGGCGCACCGGCTGGCGGCCCTGAAGCTGGCGTACCGAGGTGCGATTCCACCCCGTGCAATGTACGACGGCGTGCGGGACCTGGCATGAAACGCTGCTTGTTTGCTTGTTACCAGGGCGCGGCTCATTCGTCGCTGCCGGCGCCGCCCCGTCGGGTGCTGCGCATGTTCAACACACGCGTATTGGCCATGCTGTGGGCACGGCTCAGCCACAACAAAAGCAGCTTGGCCGCTGCCGCTTGCCCTACCCGCACTGCCCCACGTAACCACAGCTGGTGCAGAAGTCGCACCCGTCTTTGTGGATCACGGTGGCGTTGCCACATTCGGGGCAGGGCTTGCCGGCCATCTGGCGCGTGGCCAGAGGTTGGTCGGGTGTTTCCAGCACACCCATCTGGCGCAGCGGCAGGCCGTCATCGGTGAGCACACCCAGCATGGCGTAGCGGTGGATGATGAGCCGCGCCACATAGGCCACGGTGGACGGCCAGGTCTGCTGGCGCTTTTCACCCGGCACGAAGGCCATGAAGTGGCCCAGCGGCTCGGCATAGTTCAGCAGCTTGCGCAGCTTCATGCCTATCCAGGCCGGGTCGATGACCCGCATGTCCAGGCTCAGCACCCGCGCAAGGCCGTCCATGGCCCGAGGGTAGTTGCCCGAAAAGGCCACGGCACAGGGCCGCGTCACGGTGCCGCCTTCGGGCGTGGGCAGCGTCACTTCCTTGAGCATCAGCGTGAAGGCTTCGCCGGTGGCGGGGTTGTCCACGTCCACCGCCCAGGCCAGCGTGCCGCTGGTGCTGGTGTGGGGCTCGTCGCGGCTGAACATGGCGTCGATCACGGGTGTGGCACCACCGGGCTGCAGGGCACCCAGTTGCTCACAGCGCCAGCGCAGAACCGCCGCCACCGCCGCCACCACACCCGGGAAGGGCCGTGTCTGGCCCAACGGCGGGAAGGGCATCTCAAACGGCCGCTCTTCGGCCACGGTGGTCAGTGCGTCGAGCTTCAGGCGCAGCCACGCAGCGTCGTTGCTGCGCAGGTCCATCGACAAGCTCTTGGCCAGCGCGCCCAGCGCACGCGGTTGTTCATTGCCGTTGACCCACACCTCAAACGGCCGGGGCGGCGTGCCTTCTTCGCCCACGAAGAGCGCAAAGTCACCGTACAGGTGGTGCACCATGAAAGTCCAGGCCGAGTTGCCCGCCGGCAGGTCAGGCCGGCTGGGCCAGCGCAGGCTGGCCAGCACGGGCGCAGGCAGGCGTTCCAGCGCCAGGCGGCGGTTGGCGTCGGCAATGCGCAGCGGTTCGGTGGGTTCGGGCGTGACACTCAGCACCGAGCCCAACACTGAATTGGGCCGGTAGGTGGCCAGCCCCTTGAGCCCCGCACGCCAGGCCTGCAGGTACAGGCCCTGGAAGTCGGCATAGGGGTAGTCGGCCGGCACGTTGACGGTCTTGCTGATGGCGCTGTCGATGTAGGGCGCCACGGCGCCCACCATGGCGGCGTGCGACTGCGCGCTCATCTCCAGGGCGGTGACGAAGGCCGGCGTCAGCGGTGCATCCACGCCTTTCAGGTGCCGGTACAAACGCCAGGCGTGGTCTTCAACCGCGAATTCCTTGAAGCTGCCGTCGCCATTGCGTTTTTTGCGTGTGTAGCTCCAGCTGAAGGCGGGCTCGATGCCGTTGCTGGCGTTGTCGGCAAAGGCCAGGCTGATGGTGCCGGTGGGCGCAATGGACAGCAGGTGCGAATTGCGCAGGCCGTTGGCGCGGATGCGTTCACGCAGCGGCGCCGGCAGGCGTGACGCAAAGGCATTGCCCGACAGCAGCAGGTCGGCCTTGAACAGCGCAAAGGCACCCCGCTCCTTGGCCAGGTCGCTGGACGCTTCATAGGCGGCGTCGCGCAGTACTTCAGAAATGCGCGACGCCTGCGTGCGCGCTGGCGCTTCGTCGTAGCGCAGGTTGAGCATCACCAGCGCGTCGCCCAGGCCGGTGTAACCCAGGCCGATGCGGCGCTTGCGGCGTGCTTCTTCCTGCTGCTGCGGCAGCGGCCACACGGTGGTGTCGAGCACGTTGTCAAGCATGCGCACCGCCACCTGCGCCACCTTGCTGAAGGCCGCTTCGTCAAAACGCGCCGTGGGCTCAAAAGGGTCACGCACAAAACGTGTCAGGTCAATGCTGCCCAGGCAGCAGCAGCCATAGGGCGGCAGGGGCTGTTCGGCGCATGGATTCGTCGCCGCAATGCTTTCGCAATACGCCAGGTTGTTGTCGCGGTTGATGGCGTCCAGAAACAGCACACCCGGCTCGGCGTGGTCATACGTGGACTGCATGATCTGGTCCCACAGCGTGCGCGCGGGCAGCTTGCGGTAGACCCAGCCGGCGCTGCCATCGGCCGCGGGCCGCGCATAGGCACCGGCCGCCTTGTGGCTGGCGCCGGGCTCGGCGCGGTGCACCAATTCCACGTCGGCGTTGGCTTCCACGGCCTGCATGAACGCATCCGTCACG
>CAZUKT010000216.1:0-7722 GCA_964620975.1 uncultured Rubrivivax sp.
TCCTTTTTGCGGGCAGAAAGAGAAGAGTTGTCTATGGCGTCAATCAGCATGCCGTGTGATGGGGTAAACTGCAGCAGCGCCACGGAACGGCCGGCCAGATCTTCTATGGAGCGGATGGCAGGATCTTTTGCGATAACAGCGTCCCCACCCAAGTCCGCGTGCTGCTGGCCGTGGCCAAGCCACTGGACAAGCCGCCGGGTGGGCGTCACAAAGTCACAGGGCCACGGCGCTGCCAGACTGCAACCGTGTGGCCCCCTCAAATCGAGGATTGTCTGCACAGCCGCCGGGGTGGACATTGCCGGGCCGGACGCAATTTGGTCGGGCCCCTTGGCACCACCTGAAGGAAATTTCATGCTTCAAACTCTGGTCAGCAAGCGCTGCGGCGCGTGGCTTGGTGCGTCGGTCACGGCGCTCATGGTTGCAATGCCCAGCCATGCCATGGTGGTGCTTGACACCTTTGGCCCTGGCGACACGTCGCCGGGTTTGAACTGGTCGCTGTACAACCAAGATGCAAACAATGGCCAGTTTCTGGCCGTGCCCTTCAACCTGGCAGGCGCTGCCACGGTGGATTCGGTGCTGAGCTCTATCAATGGCATCGGCAACTACCAGATCGGCGTTGTGGCCGGTGCGGGTCTGCCCAGCGGTGCGTTTGTGTACAGCACCTCGGTCACCAACCCAAGCGCGAACCTCTTGCTCAGCAGCCTGGGCTGGACGCTGGGCGCCGGTGACTACTGGCTGGTTTCCAAGGGTGACCTTGGCTCTTCGGGCACTTGGCAAGGCGGTGGCCAGCTCGGCACGTCGGCTTGGGCATTTACCTTTGGGCCGAATGATGCCAACTGGACTTTCACGGGCACCGACGACGCACCCGCCGCCCGCATCATGGCCAGCGCCGTGCCCGAGCCTGCCAGCCTGGCATTGATGCTGGGCGGGCTGGCACTGGTGGGTGGCTTGGCGCGCAGCCGCCGGGTCTGATTCCCCGCCGGCGGCCTTGCCGCATGGCTTGGTGCGCCCATAGCAGGCGGGGCGTCTGACCCTACTCGCTGCGGGGCCCGGCGCGCCTGACCGGGTTTGACTTGCGGCCGGCGCCGCCGATAGCCCCGGCATGCGCAGAATTTTTTGCCACGGGCTCGCTTGTGCGGCCCTGCTGCCTTGCGCCGTGGCCGCCGCCACGGTGGACGTGCAAGCCACTGGCAGTGACGGCAAAGCCCTGGCCGAGACGGTGGTGTTTCTGGAGTCGGCTGCCGCCAGGGCGGCTGTGCGGCCGGCCCAGGGTGTGGAAGTTGAACAACTGGGCCGCCGCGTCAACGCACGCGTGACGGTGGTGCCCACGGGCACCTCGGTGCACTTCCCCAACCGCGACAAAGTGCGGCACCACGTGTATTCGTTTTCGCCGGCCAAGACCTTTGAGCTCAAGCTCTACGCCGGCACGCCGGCCAACCCCGTGCTCTTTGACAAGACGGGCATCGCGGTGCTCGGCTGCAACATCCACGACACCATGGTGGCCTGGGTGGTGGTGGTGGACACCCCGCACTATGGCCAGACCGACGCCCTAGGCCGGCTCAGGCTGGGCCAGGTGCCACCCGGCAGCTACCGGCTGCGCAGCTGGCACGCCGGCCTGCCGCCGGGAGCACAACCGCTGGACGAAGCCCTGGTGGTGCCAGCCGCCGGCGTGTCGGCCAGCGTCACGCTGCCGCTGCAGGGTGGCGCTCCGTGACCAACCCCTTGCACTGGCTGCCGCAGCGTCTGTCGTCACGCATCGTGGTGCTGTTCCTGGGCCTGCTGCTGGTGGTGCAGGGCGCCGGTTTTGTACTGGTGCGCTGGAGCATCAACGACAACGCCCACCAACTGCTGGCGCGTGACCTGCAAAGTGGTGAAAAGGTCTGGTCGCGGCTGCTGGAACTGCGGGCCCAGAAGCTGGCGGGGGCTGCCGGTGTGCTGGCGGCCGACTGGGGCTTCTTGCAGGCCCTGGCCTCTGAAGACGTGCCCACGCTCAGTTCGGCACTCGAAAACCACGGCAACCGCATCCACGCCACCGTGACGGCCATGCTGGCGCCCGATCTCAAGTCCATCACCCTGGGTGGCGACGCGGGCCCTGCCGACGGCAAGACCCGGGCGGCGCTTGCTACCTTGCACACCCTGGCGCCGTACATGGTTGAACACATGCATGGCGCCACCGGCTTGGTGGGCGACAAGCCCTATCAATTTGTCATGGTGCCCGTGAAGCGGCCGCTGCTGGTGGGGTACGTGGTGATGGGCTTCGAGTTTGACGCCGGATTGCTCAAGGACATGCACGAAGTCTCGGGCCTGCACGCGGCGGTGCTGGTGCAAGCAGGCCCCGGCCTTGAGTCGGTGGCCATGTCCAGCCTGGCGCCCGAGGTGGCTGCGCAGCTGAGGGGCCAGCCTGGCGACGAGCCCATGCTGCAGGGTGCCGCCCACGTGGCCCGCAGCGTGGGCCACGGCCCCGGGCTGCGCACGGTGTTGCTGCGGTCGGTGGACGAGGCCGTGGCGCCCTACCAGACCCTGCAAGGCAATCTGGCGGCATTGGCGCTGGCCGGGCTCGTCACGGCGGGCGCGGCCAGCGTGGCAGCGGCGCGGCGTGTGACGACGCCGCTGCGGGCTTTGGTGGCGTCCAGCGAACGCCTGGGGCGGGGTGAATATGGCATCCCGCTGGACCACATCGAGCGCGCTGATGAGATTGGCGAGCTGGCCCGTGCGTTTGACCACATGCGCGTCAACATCGGCGCGCAGCAGGGGGAAATACAGCAGCTCGCCTATTGGGACCGGCTCACCGGGCTGCCCAACCGCGCACGCTTCCGCCAGGCCGTGGCGGCGGCCATAGAAGGTGCGTCGGGCACCGGCCGCCCGGTGGCCGTGCTGATGCTGGACCTGGACCGCTTCAAGCATGTCAACGACGTGCTGGGATATGCCTTTGGCGACCGCCTGCTCAAGGCCGTGGCCGAGCGCCTGCGCGGCCAGACGGCGGCCCAGGGCGACACGGTGGCGCGGTTTTCGGGCGACGAGTTTGCGTTGCTGCTGCCGGATGTGGACGCCAAGGGCGCGCTGGCCATGGCGCAGCGCATTGCTGAAGCCTTTCAGACGCCGCTCACGCTGGACGACCACACGGTGGACCTGGCCGCCGGCTATGGTGTGGCCTGCTGGCCGCTGCACGCGGCCGACGCCGACACGCTGATCAACCGCGCCGAAGTGGCCATGTACAGCAGCAAGGGCAAGAGCCAGTCGGCGCTGGTGTACGACCCGGCGCTGGACGCCAGCAGCACGCAGACGCTGTCGCTGCTGAGCGACCTGCGCCACGCACTGGAACACCACGAGCTGCGCTTGTACCTGCAGCCCAAGGTGGCGCTCAGCGGGCCCCGCGCCGGGCAGTGCGTGGGGGCCGAGGCGCTGGTTCGCTGGCAGCACCCGGCAAGGGGCTTGGTGCCGCCCATGGCCTTTATTCCGTTTGCCGAGCAGACGGGCTTTGTGCGCCACCTGACGCTGTGGATCTTTGAGGCCACGGTGCGCGAGTGGCCGCGCCTGCAGGCCTTGGGCCTGCAGCGTGTGTCGGTCAACCTGTCGGTGCGCGATTTGATGGACACCGACCTGCCCGCCAAGCTGGCGCAACTGCTTGCCGTGCACCAGGTGCCTGCCACTGCCTTGTGTCTGGAAATCACCGAGTCGGCCATCATGGATGACCCGCAGCGCGCGCTGGCCACACTGCACACGCTCAGCGCGGCCGGCTTCACGCTTTCCATCGACGACTTCGGCACCGGCTATTCGTCACTGGCTTACCTCAAGCGGCTGCCGGTGGACGAACTGAAGATCGACAAGAGTTTTGTGATGACGATGGAAGGCGACGAAGACGACGCCAAGATCGTGCGCAGCACCATCGACCTGGCGCACAACCTGGGCCTCACGGTGGTGGCCGAAGGTGTCGAAAACGCCGCCATCCTGGCCCACCTGGCCGAGCTGCAGTGTGACGAGGCCCAGGGCTACCACCTGGCCCGGCCGATGCCTGCCGCAGAAATGGCCACGTTTGCCGCACGCTGGGCGGCGCGCGCCGAAGCCGTCGTCGGCTGACACTGCGGCGCCAGCGGCTGCGCCGGGCACGGGCCGCAAAGCGTGTGAACATCGCGCACCCCGGCACGCGCACCTCCCCCATGACCACAGCAAGCCCCTGGCGCTGGATCCCCACGCTGTACTTTGGCCAGGGCCTGCCCTATGTGGTGGTGATGACGCTCAGCGTCGTCATGTACAAGAACCTGGGCGTCAACAACACCGACATCGCGCTGTACACGAGCTGGCTCTACCTGCCGTGGGTCATCAAGCCGCTGTGGAGCCCGCTGGTGGACTTGCTGGGCACCAAGCGCCGCTGGATCGTGGCGCTGCAGTTCTGCATCGGCGTGGCCTTTGCGTGTG
Source organism: uncultured Rubrivivax sp. (assembly GCA_964620975.1). GTDB lineage: Bacteria > Pseudomonadota > Gammaproteobacteria > Burkholderiales > Burkholderiaceae_C > Rubrivivax. Next base: position 4,417 of record CAZUKT010000216.1, read on the forward strand.
TGGCGCTCACGCTGCCCGGCCCCAAGTTCCTGCAGATGACGCTGGCCGTGTTCTGGCTCATGGCGTTTGCATCGGCCACCCACGACATTGCGGCCGACGGCTTTTACATGCTGGCCTTGCCGCAGCGCACGCAGGCCGCGTTTGTGGGCGTGCGCAGCACTTTCTACCGGCTGTCCATGATTGGCGGCCAGGGTGGCCTGGTGTACCTGGCGGGCTGGCTGACTGAACACCACGGCAGCGTGGTGCAGGCCTGGGTGTGGGTGTTTGCCTTGCTGGCGGCCCTGTTTGCCCTGGCCGCGCTGTGGCACCTGTGGGCGCTGCCGCGCCCGGCCGGTGATGCGCCTGTGCCGCGCCCGGCGCACGGCGGCACCAGCTTTGCGGCGGACTTTGGCAAGGTCTTTGCGGCTTTCTTCAGCAAGCCCCACATCGTGCGCATCGTGGCCTTCTTGCTGCTGTACCGCTTTGCCGAAGCGCAGTTGCTCAAGCTGGTGACACCCTTCTTGCTGGACGCGCGCACCGTGGGCGGCCTGGGCCTGAAGACGCAGGAGGTGGGCATTGCCTACGGCACGGTGGGCGTCACGGCGCTCACGCTGGGCGGGCTGCTGGGCGGCTGGGTCATCTCGCGTGGTGGGCTCAAGCGGCTGCTGTGGCCGTTGATGATCTGCATGCATCTGCCCAACACCGTGTTTGTGGCGCTGGCGGTGTGGCAGCCCACGAGCCTGGTGGTGGTGAGTGCGGGCCTGGCGCTGGAGCAATTTGGCTACGGCTTTGGATTCACCGCCTACATGGTCTTCATGCTCATGGTGGCTGGTGGTGCAGACGGTTCAGCGCTGCACAAGACCGCCCACTACGCGCTGTGCACCGGTTTCATGGCGCTGGGCATGATGCTGCCGGGCATGTGGGCCGGCTGGCTGCAGCAACAACTGGGCTACACGCAGTTCTTCATCTGGGCCTGCGTCGCCACGCTGCCGTCGTTTGCGGCAGCGGCCTGGGTGCGCATTGACCCGGAGTTTGGCAAGCGCGCCGAATAGGCCCCAACGCCGCAGCTGCCCGTAACGGTTGGTGACCGCGTGGGCGCGTTCCTGGGGATGCCTGCCGGGCAGGCCGCCGGCTATGCTGGCCGCCCACCCGCACCAGGAGCCTGCCATGCCCGCCAAGCCGCTTTCCATGAGCCGCCGCCACCTGTTGCGAACGGCAGCAGGTGCTGCCGTGCTGGGGGCCGCAGCCTTGCGGCAAGTGCAGGCGGCCGACGTTGCAGAAGCGCAAGCCGAAAGGCTGCTCAATGCCATCGGCGGCCGCGCCGCCTGGGCGCGCGCCAACAACATGGTGCTGGACGCGCAGCACAACCGCGGCGACGAAGCGGCCGTGTTGCGCACGGTGGTGGCGGTGGACTTCAAGCGCCCGCGCTTTCGCCACGAGTCCACGGCGCCGGGGCTGCTGCTGATCCGCGTGCTCGACGCCGACCGCCACTGGCAACTGGCCCGCAACGGCAGCATCGCCCCCATGGCGGCAGAGCAGTTGGCGCAAGACCGCCGCTGGTACGCGGCCCACCCCATGCGCACCCTGCACCGCATGGCTGTGCGCGACGCTGCCCTGGGCCTGCAAATGGGCCGCAACGGTCGGCTGGAGGTGATGGAAGCCGGCCGCCGCCTGGCCTGGTTTGCGCTGGACGGCCGCCACGAGCCGCAGGCCTATGGTGCTTTTGACGACGACGCCGGCACCGCTTGCGGCCCCTGGGAAGTGGAGCGGCGCGGCCTGCGCCACCCGCTGTGGACCACGTTGCCCGACGGCAGCTTGCGCACGCTGACCAAGGCGCTTGACGTCAACATTGAACTGGGCGGCGCCTTCTTCGAGCCGCCTGCCGTGCTGCGCTGAGCGGCCGCAGCGGCGCCGCAGCGCACCAGGCCCGTAAAAGTGCCCCGGGTTGGGGTAAGTTCGCTGCATGACCCAATCCCGTATTTGCCGCGCCGCAGCGGCGGCGTTTGCCACCACCTTGCTGGTGGCCGCCTGTGCCGCCCCAGGGGGTGCGCCCAACGTGCAGAGCGCGCCGGCAGTGCCTGCACCGTCCACGTCGCCGGCGCCACCAGCGGCGCCTGCAGACCCGTCAAACATGCCCCCGCTCACCGTGAGCGCGGCCACCCTGGCGGCCTACCCTTTGTCTGCAGAGGCTCGTTTTGCGCATACCGGCTGGCAGGCCATTGAAGCCGCCACCATGAAGCTGGCCGAGCGCACCGTGGGCACCATGCCCGGCGTGCCCACGGGCCTGGCCCAGGACCCCGTCAAGCTGCACCACCGGCTGTATGTGCACCGGCAAGAAAGCCGGGGCGGCGTGGTCATCGTGCCTGGCTTCACCGAAGGGCTGACCATGTACCAGGAAGTCATCCACGACCTGGTGCGCAACGGCTACTCGGTGTACGTGCAAGACCACCGGGGCCAGGGCTTTTCAACGCGGCTGCTCAGCAGCCCGGCCGATGCCAGCAAGGGCCACATTGACCAGTTTGATCACCTCGTCACCGACCTGGACCAGTTCGTCAAGCGGGTGCAGGCCAGCCGCGCCGGCAGCGACAAGCCGCTCTTTGTGCTGGCGCACTCCATGGGCGGCGCGGTGGTGTCGCTGCTCTTGGCGCAACAAGGCGGCGCCACGCCCTTCAAGGCCGCGGCGCTGGTGACGCCCATGCACGAACCCACCATCGCGCAAACGGGCCTCAGCCCTGGCATGGAACAGGCCGCACGGCGCTGGTGCGACGACTATTCGGTGCAACTGCCGTTTCAACTGCCGGGGCTGTCGGGCCAGCGGGTGTCGGGGCAGGACTTTGACCTGGCCCGCGCCGCGTTTGAAGCCCGTGCCGACAAGGCCAACGACGACCTTTCGCACAGCGTGCCACGCATGCAGCGGCGCTGGGCCGACCGCGCCGCCACTTGTGAAGGTGAACACTGCGGCCACGCCGACGCCAAGGTCGAGGGGCCCACGCTGCGCTGGGTCAACCAGGCCTGCAGCGGCGCACGCACGGCGCGCGGTGAGGCGGCGGCCAAGACGGCGGTGCCAGTGCTGCTGCTCAACGGCGGCCAGGACACGGTGGTCGAGGCTGCCGCCCAGCGCACCTACTGCGCCAATGTCAACGCGGCGCGCCCGGCTGCCAACGTGCGCGCAGGCCCGGCGGGCCGCTGCGTGCTCTACACGCTGCCGCAGGCGCGGCATTCGGTGCTGGTGGAGGCCGACGCCTACCGCCAGCCGGCGCTGGCGCACACGCTGGCTTTTTTTGATTGCGTGCGCCGGGGGGGCGCCACCTGCCGCTGACTCGGCGG
>CAZUKT010000217.1:0-7711 GCA_964620975.1 uncultured Rubrivivax sp.
GTGCGTTTGATTCGTTCCCGAAGGACGCGGATGCGATCTTTCCGGGCTGGCGCGACAAGCTCGCAGGGGCGCATCGTTGATGTTTGTTTGATGGGCGATTTGATGACGGTGGCGCGTCGCGGCGGGCGGTACCCGGTGGGGGCTCATGCTGGAGTGGTCGGCGCTGCGCGCCGACTCCGCTGCGGTGCTCAGCCCGGGGTCGCGTCGCGGAACTCGCTGCGTGCCCTGCGGGCACTCCGCTCAAACACCCGCGCCGAGCCAGTCTTTGATGCGCGCTGCGCGCGCCGACCCCGGGCTTCCGCTCCTCGCCACTCCAGAAATCGCCCCCGCCGGGTACCACCCGCCGCTCTGCCGGCAGTGGTGGCGTTTCGTCTGCGCACAACGGCTGCTGGTGCAAAGGCGGGTTCGGGCAGTCTGTGGCGCGCCTCTGAAGCGCTGAGGAGCGCAGGGCTTGTGGCCGCGCGCGCCAGCGCGCATCAACATCTGACTCGGCGCGGGTGTTTGAGCGCAGAGAGCGCAGCGAACGAAGCGAGTTCCGCGACGGGCCACGAGACCGAGCACCGCAGGGCAGTCGGCGCGCAGCGACGACCGCTGAAGCGAAGCGCCACGGACTGCCCGGACCCGCCTTTGCTGCCCCCATGCAAGAACGCCAATCGCAACACACGCAAAGGCGAAACCCCATGACCCGCCACCTCGCCGGCTGGGTCTTCATCGCCCCCGCGCTCATCGCCATCGCCGTGTTCTTCGCACTGCCCGTGCTGGCCGCGCTGGCCATGAGCCTGACCGACTTTGACATCTACGCCCTGGCCGACCTGAAGAACCTGCGCTTTGTGGGCCTGCACAACTACGCGCAACTGCTGCAGACGCCGCTGTTCTGGCAGGCGCTGCTCAACACGTTGTTCTTCGTGGTGGTGGGTGTGCCCATGTCGATTGGCGCGTCCCTCGGCGCGGCCATGTTGCTGCACAGCCCTGTGGCACGCTTTCAGGCTTTTTACCGCACGGCCTTGTTTGCACCGGTGGTCACCACGCTGGTGGCGGTGGCCGTGGTCTGGCGCTACCTCTTTCACACGCGCTACGGCTTTCTCAACTATGCGCTGGCCGGCCTGGGCATCGAGCCCATCGACTGGCTTGGCGACCCGGCCTGGGCCATGCCGTCCATCGTGCTGCTGAGTGTGTGGAAGAACTTTGGCTACAACATGGTCATCTTGTTGGCCGGCCTGCAGGCCATTCCTGAAGACCTGTATGAAGCCGCGCGGCTGGACGGCGCCAAGCGCTGGGCGCTGTTCCGCTACATCACCGTGCCGCAGCTCGCGCCCATGCTGCTGGTGGTGAGCGTGCTGACCATGGCCGGGCACTTTCAGCTCTTTGCCGAACCCTATGTCATGACCCAGGGCGGCCCCGCGCAGCGCACGGTGACGGTGCTGTACCTGATGTACGAAGAAGGCTTCAAGTGGTGGAGCCTGGGCTCGGCGTCGGCGGTGGCGTTTGTGCTGTTTGTGATCATGTTTGCAGTGACGCTGCTGCAGGCCTGGGTCAGCAAGAAGGCGCAGCAATGAACAAGCCGCGCAAGCGCCGCATCAGCGCCGAATCGTTGGCCGTCAACGGCTCGCTTGCCGTGTTGGCGGCGGCCACCTTGTTCCCCCTGGTGTGGATGGTCAGCGCGTCTTTCATGGCGCCGGGCGAGGCCAGCAACTTTCCGCCGCCGCTGCTGCCCGCCGAGCCCACGTTGCACCACTACCGCGAGCTCTTTGCCGCGCGTGGCATCGGCCGGCAGGCGGCCAACAGCTTGTTGGTGGCGACACTGGCCACGCTCTTGTCGCTGGCCTTCAACCTGTCGGCGGGTTATGCCTTTGCCAAACTCAAGTTTCGGGGGCGCGACCAGGTCTTCAAGCTGCTGCTGGGGGCGCTGGTGATACCGGGGCAGGTGACCATGATGCCGCTCTTCCTGTTGCTCAAGAACATGGGCCTGGTCAACACCTACGCTGGTGCGCTGGTGCCGTGGCTGGCCAGCATCTTCGGCATCTTCCTCGTGCGGCAGTACGCGCAGGGCATCCCCGACGACATCATTGAAGCGGCGCGGCTCGACGGTGCCAGTGAATTCCGCATCTTCACGCACGTGGTGCTGCCGTTGCTCAAGCCCATCATCGTGACGCTGGCGGTGCTGGTGTTCCTGGGCGCCTGGAATGATTTCATGTGGCCGCTGATCGTGCTCACCGACCGTGACCTGCAAACCCTGCCCGTGGCCCTGGCCGGCCTGAGCCGTGAACACGTGCAGGACACTGAACTGATGATGGCCGGATCGGTGCTGACGGTGATGCCGGTGTTGCTGCTCTTCCTGGTGCTGCAGAAGCACTACATGAAGGGCCTGCTGATGGGCAGCGTCAAATGAAGCGCGTTGCGGTTTTTCTGTCTTGCGCGGTGGTGGTGGGCGTGCAGGCCGCGCCCTTGCGCCACGAGGTGCTGGACGACTTCAAGGACCGCAGCGCGTGGCAGGCCAGCGCCTCAGACCAGGTCAAGGCCGCGCTGCGTGCCGACGCCGACGGCAGCCTGTGCCTGGACTACGACTTTGCCGGCGTCTCGGGTTATGCGGTGATGCGCCGTGCGCTGCCCACCCTGTGGCCCGAGCGCTTTGACATCACGGCGCGGCTCAAGTCCATGGGCGCCACCAACGACTTTCAGTTCAAGCTGGTCGACGCCAGCGGCGACAACGTGTGGTGGGTCAACCGGCCCAACACCACCGGCACGGCAGCGCTGCCGGCGGCGCTGGCCAACGTGAAGATCCGCCGCCGCCACATCAGCTTTGCCTGGGGCCCGGCCGCTGACAAGACGCTGCAGCGCACGCAGTTTGTTGAATGGGTGGTGGCTGCCGGGCGCGAAGGCGGCAAGGGCTCGTTGTGCGTGGCGCGGCTCACGCTGGCCGAGCGAGCGCCTGACCCGCAGCCCTGGCCAGCGGCGCAAACGCGGGTGCAAAACGGCGTGTGGCAGGCAGACCTGGGTGCGCTGCGTGAATTCAGCGGCGTGGCCTTGTTGTGGCCCGCAATGAAGCAGCCTTTCAGCTACACGCTGCAAGCCTCTGACGACGGCCGCACGTGGCGCACGCTGCGCCGCGTGCTGGGCAGTGACGGCGCACTGGATGCGATCTACCTGCCCGAGAGCGAAACGCGCCATCTGCGCATCGCGCTGCCGCGTGGCGTGGCGGCGCCCACGCTCAGCTTGCGCAGTGCCGCCGAGTGGCCGCACTTCAACGCCGTGTTGTCTGCCTTGGCTGCCGACGCCCCGCGCGGCGACCTGCCACGCGCATTTGTCGGCGAGCAGAACTACTGGGCGCTGGTGGGCGTGGACGGTGGCGGTGAACGCTCGGGCCTGCTCAGCGAAGACGGCGCCATTGAAGTGGGCCGGGGCGGTTTCAGCATCGAGCCTGCGCTTCAGCTGCAAGACGGCACACGCATCACCTGGGCCCAGGTGGGCCTGACGCAGACCCTGCGCGACGGCTACCTGCCCCAGCCCGCCGTGCATTGGCTGCACCCCACGGTGGCGCTGGACGTGCAGGCCACCGCCGATGGCCCGCGTGACGCACCCACGCTGCTGGCTCGCTACACCCTGCGCAACCGCACGGCACAGCCGCAGACGGTGACGCTGAGCCTGGCGCTGCGCCCCTGGCAGGTGAACCCGCCGCAGCAGTTTTTGTCCACACAAGGCGGTGCCAGCGCGGTGGGTTCGCTGCACTGGGACGCGGCCGCGAGGGCGCTCATGGTCAACGGCCGCACGGCGCTGCGCTGGACGGCGGCACCGCTTGCCGCCCGCGCCGCCGCGTGGGACGGCGGCTTGGGGCTGGCTGCGCTGCACGCCGCGCCGGCATTGCGCTCGGGCCTGCCCTTGGTGGACCCGCAACATCACGCCAGCGCCGCGCTGCAGTTCAGCGTGACCTTGCCGCCCGGTGGCACGCACACCGTGGGCTGGGCCGCGCCGCTGGGCGCCCGGCCGGCGCAGGCTATCGACAACGCCGCGCTCGACGCCCGCTTTGACGCTGCCGCCACGCAATGGCGCCAGCGCCTGAACCGCGTCGTGCTGCAGGTGCCGCCGGCCGCCCAGCCGGTGGTGGACACGCTGCGCACGTCGCTGGCGCACATCCTGATGTCACGCAACGGCCCGGCGCTGCAGCCCGGCACGCGCAGCTACGCACGCAGCTGGGTGCGCGACGGCGCCATGATGGTGGCCGGCCTGGTGCGCCTGGGTGAAGTGGACGCGGCGCGTGAATTCACCGACTGGTTTGCGGGCCACATTTTTGCGTCGGGCAAAGTGCCTTGTTGCGTGGACCAGCGCGGTGCCGACCCGGTGGTTGAAAACGACAGCCACGGCCAGTACCTGTACGCCGTGGCCGAGGTCTGGCGGCACACCCAGGACACCGCCTTCTTGCAGCGCCACTGGCCGCAAGTGCAGCGTGTGCTGGCGTGGATGGAAGCACTGCGCCAGAGCGAACGCACGGCCGCCAACCGCACAGCGCAGCGGGCGCACTTGTTTGGCCTGATGCCACCTTCCATCAGCCATGAAGGCTACTCAGACAAACCGGCCTATTCCAACTGGGACAACTTCTGGGCCCTGCGTGGCTACAAGGACGCGGTGTTGATGGCGCAAGCGCTGGGCCAGGACACACAGGCCGCGTTGTGGGCGCCGTGGCGCGACGAGTTTGAGCGTGAATTGCTGGCCTCCATCGCCGCCACCGCCCAGGTCCACGGCATCGGCTTCATTGCCGGCGCGGCCGACCGGGGCGACTTTGACGCCACGTCCACCACCATGGCGCTGAACCCCGCGCAGGCGGCGGTGCCGGCGGCGCTGCTGCAGGCCACTTTTGACCGCTACTGGCAAGAGATGAACGCACGCAGCGAAGGCCGCCGTAGCTATACCGACTACACGCCGTATGAGCTGCGCACCGTGGGTGCACTCACGCGGCTGGGCCAGCCCGAACGTGCACACGCCATGCTCAGCTTTTTCTTCAAGGACCAACGCCCGCCCGGCTGGAACCAGTGGGCCGAGGTGGTGCTGCCCAACCCGCGCGAGCCGCGCTTTTTGGGCGACATGCCACACGCGTGGGTGTCGTCGGACTACATACGCTCGGCGCTGGACCTGTTTGCGTTTGAGGCCGAGGCCGACAACAGCTTGCACATCGGCGCCGGCCTCAAGCCTGAATGGCTGGCGCAGGGCGACGTGGTGGTGCAGGGCTTGTCCACACCGCATGGGCCATTGCACTACCGGCTGCAAAAGCATGCGCGGGGCTGGACCCTGACCTTGCCGCAGGCCCTGCCACGCCCGCCAAACGCCGTGGTGCTGCACTGGCCCGGCAGCGGCGCCTTGCCGCAGGCCCGTGGGGTGGACGGGGCCGCCGGTGCGGGCCAGCCGCTGGCCTGGCGCGGGCGCCAGTTGGTGCTGCCACCAGCGCCGATGGTGGTGGAGCTAACGGCTCAATGACACGCCATGCATCCGGCCCCCTTCTGTTGCTACAGCTGGCACTCCTGCCACTGCCACTGCTGCCGCCACCCCGGCCGCGCCGCAAGCCTGCCAACCGCCACCTGATCCCCGTATGAATCCTTTGCCCTTGTTCACCCGCCGCACCGTGCTTGCCACGCCCCTGCTCATGACCGCCTGCGCCCAGACACCGCCATCCAACCCGCTGCCCACCCTGCCCGGTCAGCACGCCGTGGCCATTGACGTGCCGGGCCGCAGCGCGCCCGTGCGCAGCTGGCTGTACATGCCGCCGGGTTACGCGGCTTCCACGCAGGCCTGGCCGCTGGTGTTTTTTCTGCACGGCTCGGGTGAACGGGGTACCGCGCTCGACAAGGTCAAGGTCCATGGCCCGCCCAAACACGCAGCGGCCGGGCGCCACTACCCCTTCATCCTGTGTTCGCCCCAGTTGGAAGAAGGCCAGGACTGGCGCGTCGACACCCTGCACGCCCTGCGCCTTGCGCTGCAAGCCCGCTTGCGCGTGGACCCGCAGCGCATCACCGCCACCGGGCTGAGCCTGGGCGGCCACGGCGTGTGGGCGTGGGCGGCCGCCTACCCGGGCGACCTGGCCGCCATCGCACCCGTGTGCGGCTGGGGGGACCCGGCCACCGTGTGCCAGGCCAAGCACGTGCCGGTGCGGGCCTACCACGGCAGCCTCGACGACGCGGTGCCAATGGCCAGCCAGCAGGTTTGCGTGGACGCGTTGCGGGCTTGTGGCGGGCAGGCCGAATTCATCGTCTACCCCGGCGTCGGCCACAACGCCTGGGACCGGGCCTACGAAGACGCTGCACTGGTGCCGTGGTTGATGGCGCAGAAGTCTCTGGCCGCCGGCCGCTGAACCCAGCCCACCTGCCGCTGACCACCGTGAATGAACCGCTGAACCGCTGAAGCTGCTGAACGCCCCTTGCCCCGCACCATGTCCACGCCACCCGTTACCTCCGAGCCCCTGCACACATTCAGCGGCGGCGCCGGCCTGCGCGTGCAACTGCACGCCCACGGCGCGCTGCACCGCATGGACTGCCACGGCGTCATGCTCAACTTGTTTGTGGGCAACACGCTTGAAGGCGGCCCGGCCAACCTGTGGCTGCGCCGGCACGGCGCCGACGGCACGTTGCAGGCCACGCCGCTGCTGGGGCCGTGTTCGCCGCTGCGGCCACAGCCGGGCACCGACCGCTACCGCGCCAGCGGTGAATGGCATGGCGTGCAGGTGAGCCTGCAACTGCGCCTGTCGGCCACCGAGCCGGTGTGGTACTGGCACGTGGCGTTGCACAACGGCTCGGCTGCGCCGCACACGCTGGACCTGGTGCTGGTGCAGGACGTGGGCTTGTCACCTTACGCCGCCGCGCGCCTGAACGAGTACTACGTCAGCCATTACATCGATTTCACCCCGCTCACACACGACCGCCACGGTTGCATGCTGGCCGCACGCCAGAACCTGGCCGTGGGCGGGCGCCACCCCTGGCTGCTGATGGGCTCGCTGCGCCGCGCCGCACGCCGCGCCACCGACGCACGCCAGCTGCTGGGCCTGGCCGTGCGTGCGGGCGGTGTGCCACAAGGCATCAGCCAGGGCCTGCCCGGCCCGCGCCTGCAGCAGGAACACGCCTTGATCGCCTTGCAGGACGAGCCCTTCACGCTGGCCCCCGGCGGCCGCGTGGACGCCGGCTTTTTTGGCCATGTGCTTGCCGACCATCCCGGTGCCACGCAGCCGGCCGACCTGGCTTGGGCCGACGCGGCAGGAGCCCTGCCCGAGGCGCTGCCACCGGCAGCGCAACCACCCATGCCTGCCGTGGCTGCGGCATGGGCTGCGACGCCATCACTCTTTGCCTCGGCGCCATTGCTGCAAGGCCAGGACCTGCTTGCCGGCGAGATCCACCAACTCTTTGGTCCCGCGCGGCGGCATGAAGAGTGGCAAGGCGGCACGCTGCTGTCCTTCTTCACCGCCGAACACAGCCACGTGGTGCTGCGTGCCAAAGAGCTGCAGGTGCAGCGGCCACATGGCCACATCCTGCGCAGCGGTGCGCACCTGTTGCCCGATGAAACCGCGCTCACGTCCACGGTGTGGATGGCCGGTGTGTTTCATTCCATGGTCACGCAGGGCCACGTCAGCATCAACCGCTTTCTGAGCACGGTGCGTGGCAGCTTGGGGCAGTTTCGGGCGCACGGCCAGCGGGTGTGGGTGCGGCTGGATGGTGGTGTGGACAGCGCGGCCGGC